>JAVXWV010000100.1:0-5930 GCA_032230775.1 Mycobacterium sp.
ACTTCACGAAGAAGCCGTCGTCGCCCATCTTGTCCAGCGCCGCCGTGCCCATCCGGGTCATCGTGCGCATCGAAAGGACCACGTACTCGGAGTCGGTGATCTCCACACCGAGCTTGGGATCCTCCGCGCCGAGCGGGCCCATGCAGAACGGCACCACGTACATCGTGCGGCCACGCATACAGCCCCGGTACAGGTCGGTCATGATGCCGCGCATCTCGGCCGGGTCCATCCAGTTGTTGGTCGGGCCCGCGTCGACCTCACGCTCACTGCAGATGTACGTGCGTGACTCGACGCGCGCCACGTCGGAGGGATCGGACAATGCGAGGTAGGAGTTCGGCTTCTTCTGGTCGTCGAGCTTCTTGAAAGTGCCTGCCTCGACCAGGTGCTTGGTGAGCCCGGCGGCCTCTTCCTCTGAGCCGTTGGCGAACACCACCCGATCCGGCTGAGTCAGCTCCGCGACCTCGGAGACCCAGGCGAGGAGTCCCTTGTGCTTAGTCGGTGCGGTGTCCAGACCCGGAATCGTCGCTGCGGTCATCAAAACTCTCCTGCGTAGGTATCTGCCAGGACGCGGCCCCCGACAGCGCCTGCCAAGCCTGAATGGCAGCGTCTTCGGTCGTCCCTGTACAGAGGTTAACGTGGGTGACATACCAGCGGGGAATCGGGAGCATGTCCGATCGCCCACAGGAACGATTCAGATGAGCGTTTTTGCCGGTTTTACCGATTCAGTTTCGCCGAACTGCTTCCGCCCCGGTCCTCCGAACCGATATCTGCCCGAGATGGCCGCTCGGCTATTGAATCGCGGTCGCCGTCGCCCCGCTCGCAAACAGCTATTCGGCGCGGCCGTCTGACGACCGCGCTGCATCCGACCCGTTCGTCGTCTCGACGACCCCCGAGCCGTACAGCTCGGCGCACACGGCGTCGACCGCCAGCTGCAACGGCGGCAGCCGGCGGTCCCGAACGGCCGCGGCCTTGGCGGTGGCGACCGCATGCTCACGCAGCTCGGCGTCGATGTCGGCGACGCGATCGGCAGCGGTGGCACTCTCCACCTCGTCGCGGGCAGCCAGGTCGGTGGTGAGCGCCGTTTCGGCGGCCAGCACCCGGGTCGCCACCCTCTCCTCGACCACGGAGCGCAGCGCGGCGATGACGTCGGCGACCCAGCGGTCAAGCACCGCGCGATCGCGCAACAGCGCCCGGATGCCCACCACCCACACCGTGAGCAGCAGGCCCACCAGGCCGCCTGCGATCACGCCCGCGATGGTCAGACCCGGCGCGAGTCCCGCGAACAGGCGGGTCACCGCGAGTGCGACGCCGAACCCGAAGCCGGCGCCGAGGATCATCACCAGCTGCGTCTCAAGGCGCCGCGATTTCAACGGCGGCTGCGACACCTCCGGACGGGGCGGCGCCGGTGGCGGCGGGGGCGACGATAAGCCGAGTTCGGTCGCGACGTCGCCGAGGTGTGTGGTGATGCCCTCGTCCACCTCGTCGACGACTTCGCCCACACGCGTCCGCACATACGACTCGAATTCGCTGACCCGGCGGCGGCTCGCCCCCGCCAGCGGGAGGTGCCCCCAGTTCGAGGCGTTCTCCTGCAGTTCCGCACGCACCGACGTGCAGCGGTTGCGAGCGAAATAGGTCAGCTGCACCCGCGCCTGCTGGATCTGGCTGCGCAGCGCGATGGTGCGCTCGGACTTCGACAGCCGCCGCCCCCGCAGGATGTCGTCGCGGTTCTTGCGCAGTGCGCTCACCCGCGCCTGCCGGTCCGATCCGGCCGCGGCGATCTGATAGCGGTCGATCGCGGTGTACAGCCGCACTTCCCACGCGCGCAACCGGTTTCGGCGTTGCACATCGGGATCGGCCAGCCGCTGCCGCAACAGACCCACCAGTTCGTCGAGCCTGGGCTCACCCAGATCCGGTGCGGCCGCCGCCCCCACCCACTGCACGTGCTGAAAGCGCGGTGCGCGCGCGGCGAGCCGAGCCCGGTTGGCGGCCAGCGCGTCGCGCCAGTTGCGGTGCGCATCGATCTTTGACACCACGCCGACGACCAGATCGGTGTAGGTGGCCGCGAGCTCGACCAGCGCACAATCGGATTCGGTTAGCGAGGCGATGGCCGACACCGCGAAAACCACCGCGGCGGGCGCGTCGGCCGGGCTCAGGTCGTCCGCCTCGACGAAGGTCTGGTCAGGCATCCGTTCCCGGAGCGCATCGATCAGGCTGGTGACGCCTGCCAGCCACGGGCCCGTCACGAGCACCACGTCGCGGCTCTCCACACCGGGTGAACTCAGCCCGGGATCGACGGCCGCCACCACGGCGTCCGCCGCGGCGACCGGATCGGTCATCGAGTCCGCCCGAGCAGACGCAGCGAGCCCCTGGCGATGTCGGCGCCGCAGCTGCGGTGCAGCGCATCGACCGGACCTCGGCTGTAGCGCCGCCAGTGCACGGCCCGACGCAGATGCGCGGCCGCATCGTCGCTGCGGTCCACCGCCGCTCCTTCGGCTTCGACAACATCGACCGCAGCAGCCATCACCGCCAGGACGGTCTCATCGGTCGACAGAAACTCCGCTAGCCGCTCATCGCCGGATTGCACTGCGAGAGAGTTCAATTCGGTGAGCGCAGACCGCACCCGGCGATAGCGCGCCGGGGCGCTTGCCGCCTCAATGTGTTCGACGACCCTGTCGATCTGGCTGGCCCGCCGCAGCACCTCCGACACTTTCGCGGCGTCCGTACCCTCGCCGAGCGCCAGAACGGCACGGGCGATGCCGAACCGGTCCAATGCGGCGAGCAGTCGTCGACGAAGCTCGGGCCGCACCGAATGGCCGGTGTCCACGAACGCGTCCGTCGACGTCAGATCCGCGGGCTCGGTGACCAGCACACGCAGCGCCGACACCAACTCGTCGTCCAGCTCAGCGGTGGCCAGCAGGGCGATCATCGGCACCGTCGGCACTCCCGTCAGCGCCCGGCAGGCGGCAGCGCGGCGATCGGCCCGCGCCAACGGGCCGCCGTCGCCGAGACCCGACAGGTCCGCTTTGTTCAGCAGCGTCACGATCGGCCGGTCGGCGGCCGCGAGCTGGCCATGGTCTTCCGGCTTGAGCGCCTCGGCGATCACCAGGACGTGCACGTCGGCGATGGTGACGTCGGATGTCACCGTCACACCTGCTCGCGCCAGCGCCGCACTGACAGTGCCGCGCCCCACCCCGTCACGCCCCAGCACCGCAACACGCAATGGGGCGGCGATACGGCCTATGATCGGCGTCATTCGCGGAACGCGGTTTTGCTCAGCAAACTGTGTCAGCGCAGCGACGAAAATCTGGTGGCCTTCCGTTGTGCCCACCCGGTTGAACCCGGTCCTCGGCGCCCATGTTGGCACCTCGACGGGCACATCGCGAACGGCTGTCCCCAGTACCAGCCGAAGGCAACTGTTGGATATCAATATGCACCACGATGCGGGTACTCAGGCCTTCATGAGCGACCATGGACGGATGCAAATGCCCAGGCCGGAAGTCGACGGCCGCCCGGCTCCGGGGACCGACGGCGCCGAACCGCATTTGCCTCCGCGGATCACCAGCTTCCGTACCCGGCGCTCGGCGCTCTCCGGGGGTCAACAGGCTGTGTGGGAGCGGCTGTGGCCCGAGATGGGCATGCACGCCCGCGACGCGGACGGGCCCGCGCCGCGGCTGGACACCGAATCCTGGTTCGGCCGCTCGGCTCCGGTGGTGCTTGAGATCGGCAGCGGCACGGGGATCTCGACGTTGGCGATGGCGCAGGCCGAGCCGGACCTGGATGTGGTCGCGGTCGAGGTGTACCGGCGCGGGCTGGCACAGCTCCTCAGCGCCATCGACCGCGAAGGCGTCACCAACATCCGGCTGGTCCGGGGCGACGGCGTGGACGTGCTCGAGCACATGTTCGGGCCGGACTCGCTGACCGGCGTGCGGGTCTTCTTCCCCGACCCGTGGCCGAAGGCCCGACACCACAAGCGCAGGCTGCTGCAGCCGGCGACCGTCGCGATGATCGCCGACCGGCTGCAGCCAGGCGGAGTCCTGCACGCCGCAACCGATCACGCCGGGTACGCCGAACAGATCGCCGAAGTCGGCGACGCCGAACCGCGACTGCGCCGCGTCACCGCATCGGACCCGCTTCCGATCTCGGTGCAACGGCCCGTCACCAAGTACGAAGGCAAGGCCCAGCACGCGGGCAGCGCCGTTGCCGAATTGCTCTGGGAGAAACGACCATGAGCCTCACTGAAGACATCCGGCATATAGATGATGTAGCCCCGCCGCCGGTGGCACCGTCCGAGGCGACGGCCCGGGTGCTGCTGGTGTGGGACGCCCCCAACCTGGACATGGGACTCGGCTCGATCCTCGGCGGCAGGCCCACCGCCGCGCACCGGCCCCGATTCGACGCGCTCGGCCGCTGGCTGCTGTCGCGTACGGCCGAGCTTTCTTCGCAACTCGGCGGCGCTGGCCCTGCCGTCTCGCTCGAGCCCGAGGCGACCGTCTTCACCAACATCGCCCCAGGTAGCGCCGACGTGGTACGACCTTGGGTGGAGGCATTACGTAACGTAGGCTTCGCGGTCTTCGCCAAACCGAAGATCGATGACGACAGCGACGTCGACAGCGACATGCTCGACCACATCGCGCTGCGACGCAGCGAGGGACTGGCAGGCGTGCTGGTCGCCTCCGCCGATGGGCAGGCGTTCAAACAGCCGCTGGAGGAAATCGCCAGGGACGGTGTCCCTGTGCAGGTGCTGGGATTTCGCGAACATGCCAGTTGGGCGTTAGCGTCGGATACCTTGGAGTTTGTCGACCTGGAGGATATTCCTGGTGTTTTCCGGGAACCGCTACCGCGAATCGGCCTAGATTCGCTGCCCGAGCAGGGGGCATGGCTGCAGCCATTCCGGCCGCTGTCCTCGCTACTGACATCGCGCATCCAATAATTGAGATGCGCGGGTCGCAGAAGACGCAGAAGACTTAGTAAGGAGCTTAGGTGTTCGCCTGGTGGGGTCGAACGGTGTACCAGTACCGATACGTAGTGATCGGTGTCATGGTCGCACTGTGCCTGGGTTTGGGCGTGTTCGGCATCAGCCTCGGCAGCCACGTCACACAGAGCGGCTTCTATGACAACGGCAGCGACTCGGTTCACGCGTCCGTGACCGCCGACACGGCGTACGGTCGCGATACGTCCGGTCACATCATTGCGATTTACACCGCGCCCGACGGCAAGACCGTCGATGACCCCGCGTTCAAGCAGAAGATCATCGACAACCTCGCCCAGGTCGAAAAAGACCACCCCGACCAGATCCTCCGGTCGATCGGCTACTTCAAGAGCCCCGATGTGCTCAAGAACATGGCCGACGGAGACAAGCAGCACGCGTTCATGTCGATCCAGCTCAAAGGCAACGACGACGACACCATCCTGAACAACTACAAGGCCGTCAAGGGTGCCTTCGACATTCCCGGCGTGGACGTCAAGGTCACCGGTCTGGAGCCGCTGGCCGAGGCATTGACGGGCACGATCGGCGAGGACCAAAAGCGCGCCGAGGTGGCGGCCATCCCGCTGGTCGCGGTCGTGCTGTTCTTCGTGTTCGGCGGCGTCATAGCGGCGAGCCTCCCCGCGATCATCGGCGGCCTGTCCATCTTGGGCGCTCTGGGCATCATGCGGCTGGTCGCCGAGTTCACTCCGGTGAACTTCTTCGCCCAGCCGGTGGTGACCCTGATGGGACTGGGCATAGCGGTCGACTACGGCCTATTCATCGTGAGCCGGTTCCGGGAGGAGCTCGCCGAGGGTTATGACACCGAAGCCGCCGTCCGAAGAACGGTGATGACCTCCGGGCGCACAGTCATGTTCTCCGCGGTGATCCTGGTTGCTTCGTCGGTGCCGCTTCTGCTGATCCCACTGGACTTCCTGAAGTCGATCACCTACGCGATCATCACCTC
>JAVXWV010000106.1:0-4352 GCA_032230775.1 Mycobacterium sp.
GTCTCGAGCCAGGTGGCGTCCGATCCGTGTTTCGGCTCGGTCAGCCCGAACGCCATCGAACGTTCGCCGGTGATCAGCGCCTCGGTCCACTCGGCCTTCTGTGCGTCGGTGCCGAACCGGTCCATCATGATGACCTGCGGGAAGTTGCCGACGATCGACGACTCGTCCTGCAGGTCGTTGTGCAGCCCGAGTCCCTTGTGCGCCAAATGTTCCCGGATGACGGCCATGTCGATGTTGGTGCCGTCACGACCTCCGAACTGCGACGGCAGTCCGTACCGCAGCCAGCCGGCTTTGTCGGCGCGCTTGCGCATCTCGCCGAGAAGGTCCTCCCATTCCCGACACGGGATACCGTCGTGCTCCCAGTCCGTGCGGGCGTTCTCCCTTCGCTGGTCGAAATACTGCATGTTCTCGCGTTCCAGCGGTTTGATCTCCGCTTCGATGAACGCGTCCATCTCGGTAAGCACTCCCGGAAGGTGGTCGGGGAGGGTGAAATCCACGTGATCTCCTTTGATCAGAACCCGTACAGCGTCTTCTTCCAAATCCTCGACAGCGTCCCAATGGCGTCCTCGTCGCTGATATCGATGCCAAGGCCCGAGGTCCCGACGAAGACGGTGGTGAAGTTCTCGAACAGCAGAGCGATGGCCGCCGCCGTGTGCTCGGGATGGAGCTCGTCGCCAAAGCCCTGCTCCTGGGCCCTGCGCACCGATGCGGCGACGATGTCCATCCCGAACCGCCGGAACTCGTTCTGCACGGCGGCGAATCGCGGCTGGGTCGACGCCAGCTGCGCAACCGCGATCATGATGCCGATGTTCTGCTTGAACATGTTCCAGTAGCCGGTGACGACCGACGTGAAGAATGCGCCGTCATCGGGTGACTCCGGGAGATGAAGGCTCAACCCCGGCGGTGCGACCACTTCGTGCAGGAACGACTCGGCCAGAGCGGCCAGCAGGTCTTCCTTGTCGGCGAAGTAGCGGTAGAACACCGCAGGTGACTTGCCCGCCGCCGACGTGATGTCCGCCAGCGTGGTGCCGTGAAACCCGCGCTCGGCGAATAGCTTCCTGGCCGCCTGCTCGATGGCCTGCCTGGTCTGGCGGCCCTTGGCGCTGAGCGTCCCCGATGTTGGAGTTGGCACTTCCGCTCAATCCCGGATGCGGTCGCCCGCGCGCAGCAATGAACTCGGCAGGCCGTGGCCGATGACGTCCTGCGCTACCCGGGCCGCCACGATCGCGGCCTGCAGGTCGACGTCGACGTGAATTCCGCTGTCCCGCAACAGGTAGACGAGATCCTCTGTGGCGATGTTGCCGCTGGCGCCAGGGGCGAACGGGCAGCCGCCGAGTCCGCCGACCGATGCGTCCAGCCGGGACACGCCCGAGCTCACCGCCGCGTAAGCACTCGCCAAACCGGCGCCGCGGGTGTTGTGGAAGTGTGCGCCCAGCGGGGTGCCCCCGATGAGCGGGCGGACGAGGGCGATCAGATCGTTGACCCGGCGCGGAGTGGTGGTGCCGATGGTATCGGCGATCGCGAGCCGGTCGACGTCTCGGTTGATGCTCTCCGTGACGATGTCGAGCACGCGCTGCGGGGGTGTCGGGCCGTCGAACGGGCAGTCCCACGCGGTGGCGACGATCACCTCGACCGAAACGCCGCTGTCGTGGGCAATCGCGACAATCTCGGCGATCAGTGCGGTCGCCTCTGCGGTGCTGCGCCCGACGTTCGACCTGCTGTGCCCGTCGGCCGCGGACACCACGTATTCGATCGAATGCAGGCCCGCCGCGATCGCGCGCTTGACGCCGTTGGGGCTGGCGACCAACGCGGAGAACTCGATGTCGTCGAACCGGTGCAGTTCGGCCGCCAATTCGGCTGCATCGGCGAGCGCGGGCACCTTTGACGGCGAGACGAAGGCCGTCGCTTCCATTTCCCGCACCCCGGTGGCGGCCACGGCGGCGAGCAGTTGAAGCTTGGCGGACAAACGGATTGGGTCCTCGATCTGCAGCCCGTCCCGCAGCGAGACGTCGCGAATGTCCACATGTGTCGGTAGTTCGGTCAAAGCACGCCCTCCGCCCGCAGCGCAGCGATCTCTTCTTCGGTCTTGCCAAGTAGCCCGCGATAGATCTCGTCATTGTGTTGTCCTGGACGGGCAGGACCGGCGTTGCGGATGGTGCCCGGCGTCTCCGACAACACCGGCACTACCCCGGGGCCCTTGACGTTTCGTTCGATGCGCTCGTCCCAGTGATCGGCGATCATCCCGCGCGACTGCAGCTGGGGATCCTCGACCACTTCGGCGACGGTGTTGATCGGCCCGCTGATAACCCCGGCGGCGCCCAATGTGGAGATGATGTCGGCGGGCTGACGCACCGCGGCCCAGTCGCCGATGATCTTGTCCAGCTCGTCCTGATTACGGCCGCGCGCAACGTGATTGACGAACCGGTCGTCGGTCGCCAGCTCCGGTTGACCCATCGCCCCGCACAGCCTGCGGAACACCGTGTCCTGGTTGGCGGCGATCACCACCCAGCTACCGTCGGCGCTCGGATAGATGTTCGACGGCGCGATGCCCTCGAGGCGGGTACCGGAGGGGCCCCGGACCACACCCCCGATGTCGTAGTCAGGAATGGTGGATTCCTGTACGGCCAAACACGATTCGGTGAGAGCCGCGTCGACCACCTGCCCGTCGCCTGTTACGGAGCGCCGGTAGAGCGCGGCAAGCGCGCCCTGCGCCGCGAACATGCCCGCCAGGCTGTCGCCGAGCGACAGTGCCAGTCGTGGCGGCGGTCCGCCGGGGAAGCCGTTCATGTGCCGGAGCCCGCTGGCCGCCTCGGCCACCGATGCGTAGCCGGCCTTGTGCGCCTCGGGGCCGGTCTGGCCGTAGCCGGAGACGCGGACCAGGATGACGCCGCGATTGCGTTCGCGCAGCACGTCGTAACCGAGGTTCCACTTCTCCAGCGTGCCCGGCCGGAAGTTCTCCACGATGACATCGGACTTCTCGACAAGAGCGAGGAACAACTCGCGGCCCTTGGATTCGCGTAAGTTCAGTGTCACGGCTTTCTTGTTGCGCGCGTGCACCGTCCAGAAGAAGTGATGGCCGTCAAGCTCGGCCTGGCCCCACGTGCGCAACGGGTCGGGTGCGCCTGGCGGTTCGATCTTGATCACCTCGGCGCCCATGTCGCCGAGCAGCCGTCCCGCAAACGGACCCGAGATCAGCGTGCCGACCTCGATCACGCGGATGCCGTCCAGCGGGCCGGTGACACTCATTGGGAGAATCCGTGCCTTTGCAGCCAGTCCGTCACGACGCCGACGGCCTGGCGGAGCGTGCCGCGTTGGTCCGGTCCGGAGTAGTAGTGGTTGGCGCCGGGGATCTCATGCATCTCTTTGTCAGGATGCCCGACAGCCTCGAAGAGTCGGCGGGTATGGCTAGGCGTACAGGCGTTGTCGGCCAGGTTGCCGATCACCAATGTGGGCACGTCGATTTCGGGACCGGCTTTGACGGCGTCGCCGTTGGCGTCGTCGTAGCTCCACTGCGACAGCCAGCTGCGCAGCGTGCAGAACCGGGCCAGGCCGAACGGGCCCATGTTGACCACCTGCGGGTCGCCCAGGTAGGTGGTTCGCGGCGCGCGTTCGTTCGGGTCGACAGCGGGGTCAAGCCAGCGGGGATCGGCCATGGTGCCGTGCACAACGAAGGAGAACTCCTCAACGTCCGAGCCGGGGCGTCCGCTTGTTCTTATCTCGGCGAGTTTTTCCTTGACCCACTTGGTGATTCGCCGGTTGCGTGCGATCTGAGCTGCCCGATAGCAGTTGAGGAATTCCTCCGTGTAGGGCGGCTGGTTGGGGTTGTCCCGGTTGTACAGGTCGAGCTCGGGATCGCGCTTCGACGGGTCGGACTCGTCGAGGATGGACGCGTCCAACCACTCGGTGAGTGTGCCGTGGCGGCTGACGTGTGCGGCCAGCATCATGATGCCGTCGGCGGGGACGAGCCCCAGTTTGGTGAGGTCCGGGCCGTCGCCGGACGGGCTGGCCGTCACCGTCGGATGCTTGGCCTGCTGCTGATAAAACACCGACAGCGAGCCGCCGCCGCTCCAGCCGGCCAGCACCACTTTGTCGTAGCCCAGCCGGTTCTTCGCGTCCTTGATGCACTCACCGAGGTCCTCGACGACCTTCTCCATCAGCAGCGCCGAATCGGTGCCGCGAAAGCGGCTGTTGCAGTAGATGACATGGTGGCCCGCACGGGCTAGCGCGTTGATCATCGGCAGGTAGGCGCCGCCGCCGATGGGGTGCATGAACACCAGCACCGTATCTGATGTCGCCGCCGGGGCGGCTCCAGCGGCGCAGGGCTTGCCCTTCGGCTTGAGTAGGTAACTCTC
>JAVXWV010000139.1:0-4450 GCA_032230775.1 Mycobacterium sp.
CATCGTGTTGCCTGCTGCGTACAGCCCCCCGATCGGATTGCCGCCGGTATCGAGCACGCGCGCGTGGGAATCGGTGACGAGTCCGCCCTTGGTGCCCAGATCTGAGAGGCCGAATGCGGCGGCGTGAAACGGGGCCTTTTCGATCGGCACCATCGGTGACTGGCCACCCGAGAACGCGCGATCGTAGGCCTCGCCACCTCGGCCGAAGTCCTCATCGACGCCCGCGTCGGCGAACTCGTTGAACCGCTTCACCGTCGACACCAGATTGTCGGCGTTCACGCCGATCTTCGCCGCCAACTCGGTCAGCGTCTCCGCGGTATGCCACAAGCCGCCCCTTTCGTATTGATCGGCCTCGACCATCGACACGTTGGTGGCCTTCACGGGCGGCACGAGGCCGTCGCGGTCGTCGTAGATCATCCAGTACGGCAACGTCATTGCACCACAAGTGATCTGCTCGATGATGGCCTTGCCGATCCGGTCGTAGGGTCCGGACTCGTTGACGAACCGCTTCCCGTCCTGATTGACGAAGATGCCACCGGTGAACCACAGCGAGAAGGCCGAGCGCCCGTCGGGATGGCTGAACCCCGGTGACCACCACGCCTGATCCATCAGGTCGATCGCGGCGCCTGCGGCCATTCCCGCCTGAAGGGCAAGCCCCGTGTTGCCCGGCGCGCCCATCGTGTCTCTGGCATCGCCGGGCACGCCGAAGCGCTGCCGCAGCGCGGGATTGTTCTCGAAACCACCCGCGGCGAGCAGCACACCGGCGCGGGCACGGATGGCGCGGCGACGGCCGTGCTTCTCGACAACGGCGCCGACGACGGCCTCGTCCGCGGTGACCAACTCCACCAGCGGGCTGTCGGTGTGGAGCGAGGCGTGGGGATATGCGCTGATCGCCGACAGCAGCCTGCCGATCAGGGCACGCCCGCCGATGAGGTACTTCGGCGCTTCGGCGCCGAGCCGTTCTCTGTCCAACGGCCCGCGCACCCGGTCTGCCAGCTCGCCGAGGCGTTGCGCGCGAAGCGGTTTCATCACGGTGTGCCGCAGGCCGTCGAGCCGCGCATGCGGCAACCCGCCGAAATAGTCCGGCCATGGCAGCACGTCGAATTCGAAGTGATCGTCTTCTTCCAGGTATGCGATCAGCTCGCTACCCCGGTAGACATAGGTGCGCTGCAGCTCTATGGGGGTGCGATCGCCGACCACGGCATGGAAGTAGGCGAAAGCGGCATCGAGGGTGTCGTCGCTTCCTGCGCGCAACAGAACGGGGTTGCAGGGGAACCACATCCCCCCTCCGCCGGAGTATGCGGTGGTGCCGCCGAACTGGTCGCTGGCCTCGACGACCATGACAGACAGGCCTTCGCGGGCCGCGGTGTACGCGCCGACGAGGCCGCCGCCAGATCCGGCCACGATGACGTCGGTTTCGTCGTCCCAGGTCGTCACGCATTCACTATGGATGACGTCGATTCCGCCGTCCGGTGAATCGGAACAGAGCATCCTTATTCACATGGACACCGACGAAATCAGGCGGATCGAAGCCGAGGCAGCGCCGTCCAGATTCGCTCGCGGGTGGCATTGCCTGGGCCTGACCAGGGAGTTCGGCGACGGGAAGCCGCACGCCATTCACGCGTTCGGATCGAAGCTGGTCGTGTTCCGCGGCGACGACGGCAAGCTCAACGTCCTCGACGGCTACTGCAGGCACATGGGTGGCGACCTCAGCCAGGGCGAGGTGAAGGGCAACGAGATCGCGTGCCCGTTCCACGACTGGCGCTGGGGTGGTGACGGTCGGTGCAAGAACGTGCCCTATGCCCGACGGGTGCCGCGACTGGCCCGCACCGCCACCTGGCTCACCATCGAGCAGGACGGGATGCTGTTCGTGTGGAACGACCCCGAGGGCAACCCTCCGCCGCCGGAGGCGGTGATTCCTCGCATCGAAGGCGCTACCAGTGACGAGTGGACCGACTGGCATTGGTACACCACGCTGGTCAACAGCAACTGCCGCGAGATCATCGACAACGTCGTCGACATGGCGCACTTCTTCTACATTCACGGTTCTCTGCCAACGTATTTCAAGAACATCTTCGAGGGCCACGTCGCAACCCAGTACATGAACAGCGGTGTCCGTCCTGACGCCGGCCAGCCCGAAGGGCCGCGGATGCTCGGCACCACATCGGTGGCGTCATATTTCGGCCCGTCGTTCATGATCGACGACCTGACATACAACTATGAGGACGGCGACCAGAAGAGCATCTTGATCAATTGCCATTACCCTATCGACGCGAATTCCTTTGTCTTGCAATACGGCATCATCGTCAAGAAGTCGGAGTCGCTGCCCGACGATGCGGCGATGCAGACCGCGGTCGGTTTCGGCGACTTCGTCAAGACGGGCTTCGAGCAGGACGTCCAAATCTGGAAGAACAAGGCGCGCATCGACAATCCGCTGTTGTGCGAAGAGGACGGACCTGTGTACCACCTTCGTCGGTGGTATCAGCAGTTCTACGTCGATGCCGCCGACGTGGAGCCGGACATGGTCGACCGATTCGAATACGAACTCGACACCACACATTCGCACGAAGCGTGGATGAAGGAGGTCGAGGAGAACCTCGCCGCACAAACGGCTGTCGGGGCGTCGAAATGACCGTTCCTACCGACAATCGGCTGACCGATGCCCCGATGTTGCCGGTGACGTGCCGAGCATGCGGTGCCGAAGTGTTGGCGCGCAAAAGCAGCTGGCAGCAGACCAGCGTGCAGTGGGACGCCGCGGCCCTCGCCCGCTGCCCGCAGCGACACCAGGCGCTCCAGCTATCAGAGCACGGCGGGCGAGGCGTCTTCGTGTCGTGCTCGGAACTGCGCGAGTCGATTAGACAGGCCGTGCACGACGGCGTGCTGCCGGTGCTGGACGAGACGGGTCTCAGCCCTTAACCGCCGACCGCCCGGCGCGGCGGCCGTAGAGACTGCCGTCGCCAAGGGAGATTCCGCTGGCATAACCCCACGCGGCCACTCCGGAGGTGGTGCGGCCTGCCGCGAACAGGCCGGGGATCGGCGCACCGCTGACGTGTAGCACCTCGGCGTCGAGAGTGGTCAGTAGACCCCCGAGGGTGAACCCGGCACAGCTGGCCCGAAGGTCGATCGCGCCGACCGGGGCACCGATGGGCTTCACCCATTCGGGCTTCTTGTGCAGCAGCGGATCCTCACCGTGCTCAGCGGCGGCGTTGTAGGCGCTGACAGTGGATTGCAGAGATCCCGCGGGCAGGCCGATCTCCTGTTCGAGTTCGGCGACGCTATCGCAGACCCACGTGGCAGGGCGCTTCAGGAACGGCGTCGCGGACGTCGCGGCCATGGCTTCCTCTTGCGCGTCGCCGTCGATGATCAGGAACGCGGTGTCGTCCTGGTGGTACAGCGTGAGCTGCCCAATCCGGCCGGAGTACGTGTCCTCGGGGACGTAGCGCTGGCCACGACCGTTGACGAGAATTCCGCGGACGGTCTGTTGAGGGTCGATCAAGAACGCGACCTCGGTGGCGTCCATGTGAGCCAGATCGGCGCCGAGGGCCTGAGCCATCCGGATGGCCTGGCCGTCGTGTTGCTCGATCGAGGCGGCGGGTCGGCCGACGATGCGGGGCGCGTACTGGGCCACCATCGCGTCGTTGTAGGCGAAGCTGCCGCATGCGAGCACCACGCCGCGACGCGCACGCACGGCGACGGGCTTGCCGTATTGGCGTGCCATCACTCCGGTGACGCGACCGTCGGACTCCACCACCAGGGACTGCACGTGCACGTCGTAGATCGACCGCACACCAAGGGATGTTGCCGTGTCGACCAACGGCTTCATCAGCATGTAGCCTGCGCTCGCCTCGCCGGCCTTCTTGTTTGCCATCTGCGGAACGTGCCCACGCGGGGCGGGGGTGGCGATCGTGTTGAACGGGTGAGCGTTCTCACCGCCGGTGAACATCAGGCCTTCGTCGGCGGGGGGTTCCCAGCCCGGCTCGCCCCAGAACACCGGCTTGAACGGCACGCCGCAGCGGACCAGCCAGTCGAAGTGCTCGACGCTGCCCTCGCAGTAGTCGGCGATCCGCTTCTCGTCGGCGCCCGGTCCCATCGCCGCGTTCAGGAACGCCGCCATATTGTCGACGGAATCGTCAAAGCCGCAGGCACGTTGGAGTCCGGTGCCGCCCCCGAGATAGATGAATCCGGCCGCCATCGCTGCCGCCCCGCCCCACCCGCCGGTGCGTTCCAGGACGAGCACGTCGACACCGGCGCCGGCTGCCTCCACCGCGGCGGCCGCGCCCGCGATGCCGTATCCGGCGATGACGACGTCGGCTTCATAGTCCCAGTTCGAGATCTGCTGAGCCAGCGTCGGGTGCACTTCTGTGTCGATCCTCACGGCTGCAGCGCCACCGGCAGCTCTCCCGTCCACTGGTGGCCCCAGTAGCTGTCGGCGGTGATTTCATCTGCGGTG
>JAVXWV010000143.1:0-2947 GCA_032230775.1 Mycobacterium sp.
TGCCCAGGTATACGCAAGCCTGGGCCTGCGTCTTGAGTACGACCCGAATCTTCAGCGAGTCACGGCGACTGCCGACCTGAGTCGTGTCGCCGGACGTGTCCGAGGGGGGACTTGAACCCCCACGCCCGTTAATAGGGCACTAGCACCTCAAGCTAGCGCGTCTGCCATTCCGCCACTCGGACCAGTTCTGGGCAGCTTAGGCTATCGGATTCGGCCGCCCGGACCCAAACCAAGCGGCCACCTCAATGGTACGAATGGTGACTGTGACTGCTGCCCCCGACGCCGAAGCCGAGGTGGTCGATCTCGTCAGCGCGCTCATCCGGTTCGACACGTCCAACACCGGCGAACTGGAGACCACCAAGGGCGAGGCCGAGTGTGCCCGTTGGGTGGCCGAACAGCTGGAAGAGGTCGGCTATAGGACTGAATATGTCGAGGCCGGAGCGCCGAGCCGCGGCAACGTGTTCGCGAGGCTGGAGGGCGCGAATCCCGACCGTGGAGCGCTTCTGCTGCACGGGCACCTCGACGTGGTGCCCGCTGAAGCGTCGGATTGGAGCGTGCACCCGTTTTCCGGTGCCGTCGAGGACGGCTATGTGTGGGGCCGCGGAGCTGTCGACATGAAGGACATGTGCGGCATGCTCATCGCGATCGCCAGGCACTTCAAACGATCGGGCATCGTGCCGCCGCGGGATCTGGTCTTCGCGTTCGTCTCCGACGAGGAGGCCGGCGGGAAATACGGGTCGCAGTGGCTGGTCGACAACCGGCCTGACCTGTTCGAGGGCGTCACTGAGGCCGTCGGAGAGGTCGGTGGCTTCTCACTGACCGTGCCACGCAAAGACGGTGGCGAACGCAGGCTGTATCTGGTCGAAACCGCCGAGAAGGCGATGATGTGGATGAAGCTGACGGCCCGCAGCTTCGCGGGCCACGGGTCGATGATCCACGAACACAACGCGGTAACCGCGGTCGCCGAGGCGACCGCACGACTCGGACGCCACGAGTTCCCGTTGGTGATGACCGATGCCGTCTCGCAGTTTCTCGCGGCGATCGCCGAGGAGACGGGCTATTCATTCGATGTGGATTCACCCGATCTAGCAGGCACGATCGCCAAGCTCGGGCCGATCGCGCGCGTCGTCGGCGCCACCCTGCGCGATACCGCCAATCCCACGATGCTCAAGGCCGGCTACAAGGCCAATGTCATTCCCGCCACTGCGGAATCGGTGGTCGACTGCCGCATCCTGCCCGGGCGCCAGGCCGCATTCGAGCGGGAGGTCGACGAGTTGCTCGGCCCCGACGTGACGCGCGAGTGGATCACCGAGCTGCCGTCCTACGAGACGACGTTCGACGGCGACCTGGTTGACGCGATGAACGCCGCGATCGTCTCCGTCGATCCGGACGCCCGCATCGTGCCCTACATGCTTTCCGGCGGCACCGACGCAAAAGCATTCGCCCGCTTGGGGATTCGCTGCTTCGGCTTCGCCCCGCTACAGCTGCCGCCGGATCTTGACTTCACCGCCCTGTTCCACGGCGTCGACGAGCGGGTACCCGTCGATGCGCTGAAATTCGGAACCCAGGTTCTCCAGCACTTCCTGATGAACTGCTGACCACTAGAAAGGACAGACCATGGCGTTTGACTACAACCCCTACGAGTTCCTCCCGAAGCTGCCGTCGTTCACCCTGACGTCGGAGTCGGTAACCGATGGGCAGCCGCTGGCCAACGACCAGGTCAGCGGCATCATGGGTGCCGGTGGTTCCGACGTCTCGCCGCAGCTGAGCTGGTCCGGTTTCCCCGAGGAGACCCGCAGTTTCGCCGTCACGGTGTATGACCCCGACGCGCCGACCGCGTCCGGCTTCTGGCATTGGGCCGTCGCCAACCTGCCAGCGACCGTCACCGACCTACCTGCCGGAGTTGGCGACGGCAGCAGCAGCGGATTTCCCGGCGACGCAATCACTTTGGCCAACGACGCAGGCTTGAAGCGCTTCATCGGCGCCGCCCCGCCGCAAGGCCACGGCGTGCACAGGTATTTCATTGCGGTACACGCCGTCAAGGTCGACAAGCTCGAACTCGACGGGGACGCCAGCCCGGCCTACCTCGGTTTCAACCTGTTCATGAATGCGATCGCGCGCGCCGTCATCCACGGCACCTACGAGCAGAAGTAGTCAGCGCGCGGCCGAGCCGACGGCATCGGCCAGCGACTCGAAACCACCCTCGTGCAGCCTGCGGGCCAGCCCGTCGTGAATGTGCTTGGCCCACAAGCCGCCACCGTAGATGAAGCCGGTGTAGCCCTGCAGCAGGGATGCGCCGGAGGTGATGCGGTCCCACGCGTCGTCGGCGGTCTCGATGCCACCGACGCTGATCAACACCAGCCGGTCGCCCGCCCGCCGGTACAGCCTGCGCAGCACCTCCGCCGAACGCTGTGCCACCGGCGGACCGGAAATGCCGCCCGCGCCAAGCACGTCGGCATCCGGTGTTGCGAGCCCAGAGCGGGACACGGTGGTGTTCGTGGCGACGATGCCCGCCAAGCCCAATTCGATTGCCAGGTCTGCGATCTCGTCGACGTCGTCGTCGGAAAGGTCTGGCGCGATCTTCACCAGCACGGGCGCCGACGTCTGCGCCTTCACCGCGGACAGGATCGGCCGCAATGAGGAGACGGCCTGCAGGTCACGCAGCCCTGGAGTGTTCGGTGAGCTGACGTTGACGACCAGAAACGCGGCCAGCGGCCCGACCAGCCTGGCGCTTTCGGCATAATCGTCGACCGCGCCCTCTGGCGGCGTGACCTTGGTCTTGCCGATGTTGACGCCGATCGGCACCTCCGGTGCCCGCCGGGCAAGGCGCAGCGCCAGCTCGCCTGCGCCGTGGTTGTTGAACCCCATCCGGTTGAGCAGCGCGCGGTCGTCGGGCAGCCGGAACATTCGCGGTTGCGGATTGCCTGGCTGCGCCTGCGCGGTGACG
>JAVXWV010000387.1:0-7672 GCA_032230775.1 Mycobacterium sp.
TATGCGCGCACGCAGCGGCACCACGCCCTCTTCTTCGAGGTCGTAGATGGTCCGCAGGTACATCTCGGTGGTATCGACAAGATCGTTCATTAGGCAACCCTCCGTCACGCCAGAGTCTACCGGTCACGGCAGCTGAACTGCGGTGCTACGCCACGCCGACAAATGTGCCCCCGCGTGCAACGGCATTCAGGGGAACGTCTTTAGCTGGCGTATGACCGCAGCCGGTCGGCGCGCTCGCCGTTGCGCAGCTTGGCCATCACCTCACGCTCGATCTGGCGGACCCGTTCCCGGGACAACCCGAACAGCTTGCCGATCTGGTCCAGAGTGCGCGGCTGACCGTCGTCGAGGCCGAACCGCAGCCTGATGACCTGCTGCTCGCGTTCGTCGAGCGTGGCCAGCACGTGGCGGATGTCGGTGTGCAACAGCTCGGAGATCACTGCGTTCTCGGCCGACATCGCCTCGGCGTCCTCGATGAAGTCGCCCAGCGGGGCTTCCTCATCGCTGCCGACGGGCATGTCCAGGCTCACCGGGTCGCGGCTGTGCGAGAGCAGGTCGGCGATCTTCTCGGCAGGGATGCCCGACTCCTCAGCCAGCTCCTCGTCGGTGGCGTCACGGCCCAGATTCTGATGCATTTCCCGCTTGATCCGGGCCAGCTTGTTGACCTGCTCGACGAGGTGGACAGGGAGGCGGATGGTGCGGCTCTGGTCGGCCATGCCGCGGGTGATCGCCTGACGGATCCACCAGGTGGCGTAGGTCGAGAACTTGAATCCCTTGCTGTAGTCGAACTTTTCCATCGCGCGGATCAGACCCAGATTGCCTTCCTGGATCAGGTCCAGCAGCGGCATGCCGCGACCGGTGTATCGCTTCGCAAGCGACACCACGAGTCGAAGGTTGGCTTCCAGCAGATGGCTCCTGGCGGCTTCGCCGTCGCGCGCGACCGCGGCGAGGTCACGTTTGCGGCTCTCGCCCAATCGCTTCCGCGAATCCAACAGGTGCTGCGCGTAAAGCCCTGCCTCGATGCGCTTTGCGAGTTCGACCTCGTCGGCCGCATTGAGTAGGGCCGTTTTGCCAATGCCATTCAGGTACACGCGTACTAGATCAGCGGCTGGACTCTGCGCGTCCAAGTCGTGGTCAACGCGGGTTGTGGTGGCGTTCGCCATAACGGCCTCCTGGTCGGGCTGAACTGTCATGAGCTACAACGCCCATATGCCCGTAAGAGTTCCCAGCCGTCGGCCGTTTCACACCTTCTGATCTGCGGTTATTCGCAGTCGACCTGAGAATGCCCTGAGAATAGAGCCAGAACTTCCTCAGCCCGGAACATCGCGATGCGTTTCACCGCCATCCGGTTGCGGCGCCGAGTGTGCGCCGCGCTCCAGAGCCGGGCGCTCGGCCGTCGGAAAGAGCGGTATCCGGCGGCGTGACTCGTAGCGCCGCGGCTCCTCCGCCCGCCGCGGAGGGCGGTCGTTGGCGATCAGCACCGCCATCCAAGGCAGCGGCACGGATACGAGAATGATCGCCAATGAGACGAGTCCGTTGTGCCAGATGCCGTACGCGACCGCCGCGAGGATCAACGCCGGGATCCGCCAGAACATCAGTGTCAGGTACCTGCGCACACGCGCGCGGTGCTCCTCCTCGAAGGGAGGCGCGGCACGGGTGATCAGGACGGGCTGGCCGTCGTCGTCGAAACTCAGCTCAGGGCCGTGCTTCATAACTCCACTGTTCCACACTCGTCGTCCGCTGTACGTGCCGGAATTCTTACGGGCAAAATGGTCGACGCGGACGTGAGGAGCAGAATAAGAAAATGCGAACCCAGACGATCGAGCGCACCGATACCGACGAACGCGTCGACGACGGGACCGACAGCGACACCCCGAAGGTCTTCCACTACGTGAAGAAGGACAAGATCGCCGAGAGCGCCGTCATGGGCACCCATGTCGTCGCGCTCTGCGGCGAGGTGTTTCCGGTGACGAAGGCGGCCAAGCCGGGATCGCCGGTCTGCCCGGACTGCAAGCGGATCTACGAGCAGCTCAAGAAGTAGCGTCGTCGACTTTGGTCGGCACGGCCGCCGACGGCTCCTCGCTGCTCCCGTTGAGTGACTCCGCCTTCTCCTCCAGCCACCAGCGCAGCCGTAGTGCGTGCGTCGCAGGCGCAGGCCACTCTTCCTGGATGGCGGCGTTGAGCTCGGCGCCAAGCATGACCGCGAACCCAAGGAAGAACGCGAACAACAGAAACGCGATCGGCGTCGCAAGCGCGCCGTAGGTGTAGCCGGTGCTGGTGATCCACGTCAGATAGACCTTCAGTCCGAACGTGGCGACCAGAAAAACCACGGCCGCCAGGATCGAACCCAGGATCAGGCGATGCGATGGGAGAGGTTTGGGCAGCGACACCCGGTACAGGATGTTCACCGTGATCACCAGGCCCACGAAAAGCACCGGGTAGTAGCCGTACTGCAACACCTTGTCCCAGCTGTCCGGTAGGAAGTCCGCGATCTTGCGCGGCCCCAGCGCGACCAGCGGTGCCGTCGCGATCACGAACACCAGCATGATCACGTACAGGCCGAGTGCGTAGAACCGTTGGCGCACCGGGTGCCGCAGCGGCGTCTGGTCATGCGCCTCGACAATCGCGTCGACGAACGCCGAGATCGCCGACGAGCCGGCCCACAGCGAGATCACGAATCCCAACGACACCACCTCGCCGCGGGCACCCTTGACGATGTCGCGGACCGTCGGCGCGATGATCTCAGTGACGACATTGCGGGAGAAGAATCGCCCGGCCGTGCTGATCAACTGCTCCTGGATCGTCGTCAAGGTGTCGGGCCCGAACAGGGGCGCGATGTAGGCAAGGCTGCCCAGCATCCCCAGCAGAAGCGGCGGCAGGGACAGCGCGCACCAGAATGCCGCCTGCGCGGACTCCGAGAAGATCGAGTCATCCCAGCTTTTGGACAACGTCCGCCGCCAGACTTTCCATATGTGGTGACGGGAAGGCGGCAACGGCGACGACTGGTCATTCATGACCAGTCCAGCATTACTGACGAAGTGCGGTCCTGCCCAATCTCACGGCGGACAGGGTGCTACTACTCGACAGCGCTGACTTCGAGAGTGGCGGCCAGCTCGACCAGCTTCGCCTCGTGCTCATTGGCGTGGTGCTGGCAGAAAAGAAGCTCGGCACCCGACGGGAGCTTTGCGCGTACACGGGCGGCGGCACCACAGCGATCGCAGCGGTCAGCCCTGGTGAGTTCGGGACTGGTGAGCGTTGCGTTCATGTCCACCTCCGTAATCCTTCGGGTATGTCTACTTTCTCAGACGTTTTCGGTTTCGGCCTTGTTCCCCGGGGGTTTACCGGTGTGTCGTGTCTCACGCCTACGTCGAGTTGCGGGCAGTGCAAGCTGGCGTTATGCACCCGTCCCCGATCGCCCTGCTCCACCTTTGCAGCGCCGACGACTGGCGTTTTGCGGAGTCGCGGGGGGAGCACCGCCCCGCGTCTCTCGGCGAAAGCGGGTTTATTCACCTCTCGACGCCTGAACAGGTACATCTGCCGGCCAACCGGCTGTACCCCGGCCGCACCGACCTGGTGCTGCTGCGCATCGACGCTGCAGCGCTGACCTCACCCATCCGGTGGGAGCCCGGTGTGGCCACGGATCCCGACTCGATGGTGTTCCCGCATCTCTACGGACCATTGCCCGTCGCGGCTGTGATAAGCATCACGTCTTACCGGCCCGGCGAGAACGGCCGGTTCGAGTCCCTTGGCGGCTAGTCGTCCCGATAGGCGTCCACCTCGATCTCGACAAGCAGTTCGGGGGAGATGAGCGCTGACACCTCAACCATGGTGGCGACCGGGCGAATCTCGCCGAACACCTCCGCGTGCACCGTCGCGACCGCCTGCCACTGTGCGATGTCGGTGACATACATGCGGGTGCGGACCACGTCGGCGAGCGACCCGCCAGCTTGTTGCAACGCAATTTCGATGCGCCGCAATACCTCTCGTGTCTGGGCGGCAATACCGTCCCCGTCGGCGGTGGTGCCGGCAACCGCGATGAATGGCCCGATACGCACGGCACGCGAATAGCCGACGACCGACTCGTACTCCGAGTCCGATAACACGGTGTGGCGCTGTGACATCAGTACAAACTAGCCACGGCTTCGGGCGGCGCAAGCGGTTTACAGATCCGGCGTTGACTGACAACCTAGACTCACCCCTTGTGGGCATTGTGTTGGGCTTCGCGCCGTGGATCGTCTATTGGATTCTGGTCGGTAACGTCCCATTCACCACCGCGGTGTTGGTCGCGCTCGCGGTCGCGGTGCTGTCGTTCGTCATCGGGCGTATCAAAGGCAAGCCGGGACGCACCCTCGAAATCGGTGCCGTTGCAACATTTTTGGTGCTGACGATCTTGACCTTCACCCTGAGCCAGACGTTCATGGAGCGCTGGATTCAGCCTCTCAGTAACGCCGGAATCTTCGTCGTTGCGCTTAGCGGCGTGCTGATCGGCAAGCCGTTTGTTCGGGAGTTCGCCGAAGCCGACCAGCCAAAGGAAGTCGTCGAGAGCCCGCTGTTCGCAAAGATCACCACACTGTTGACCTGGATCTGGGTCGGGGCGTTCGCAGGCATGACGGTGTCGTCGGCGATCCCGCCGATCGTGCAGGGCGACGCGACGATTCTCGACACCAAGACGCCGCTCTCGTTCGTCTGTTACTGGGTCATTCCGTTCTCGCTGCTGGGCCTGGCGGCGCTCGCGTCGCGGGTTCTGCCCGAACAGATGACCCCCGGCGACGACGTGGTCCGCAGCACCACGTTCGTTGCCTTCGCCGAAATGGAGATCGATCAGCTGATCTACCTCGCCACCGAACACGCCAACCGTGAAGTAGGTGCAGGCAAGGAGCCGTACGACATCAGGATCGGCAGCAAGGGTGTTCCGCTTGTGGGTGACGACACACGAGAGTCATGGCCGTCGACGTACAAGGTGCGCGACCGGAAGCGCTGAGTCCGGAATATTCTTGGCGGCGGCGCGGTCGCACTTTTCGTGACCAGACCGATTCGCATCGCCGCACAAATTCCACCTGCCGGGACGCCTAGCTATGTCGCCTGGCGTGACACAGTCCTGCGCGCCGAGGACATCGGCGCCGACGTCATCTTCGGTTACGACCACTTCTTGGTCCCGGCGGTCATCGGCCGCGACGAGAACGGTCGGCCCATCACCGCCCCGAACCCGCCCATGCTGCCCAACTTCGAGAGCTGGACGGCATTGGCGTCGTGGGCCGAGATCACCAGCCACGCCGAGCTCGGGCTTCTGGTCGGGGGCGCGGGTTTCCGCAACGCCGACCTGCTCGCGGACATGGCCCGCACGATCGACCACATCAGCGGCGGTCGCCTCATCCTCGGCCTCGGCGCCGGCTGGTATCAACCGGACTACACCGAATACTCGTACGACTTCGGCACGGTGTCGTCGCGCCACGAGGTGTTCGTCGATGCGCTCGAGCGCATCGAGGACAGACTGACCAAGCTGGTTCCGCCACCAATGCGAAAGATCCCCGTCCTGATCGGCGGTGGCGGGGAGAAGAAGACCATCCCAGCCGTCGCGCGATTCGCCGACATTTGGCACTCCGGTGGTGAGCTGGCGACCTTCGTGCGCAAGACCAGCATCCTTGCCGAGCACGCCAAGCGAGCCGGGCGCGATGACCGCGAGATCGAACGTGCGGTCTCGTGGGTGAGCGCAGACGCCGCAGACGGGTTCGCCGATGCGGGCGCAACGATGTTCACCGTATCGGTGTTCGCCGAGGGCGGATATGACCTCACCGAGCTGAAAGCGGCTCTGGCATGGCGTGATTCGCGGCGCTGATCAGGCGGTGCTGCGCCTGCGTCACTCGAGCGCCAGCTCGATTGTGACAATGATCCAGCCCAAGCCGGCATTCATGAGTGCGAAGAGGAGAGTTCCGCGCCACGAAGAACCGTTCCGGTATGCGGCGAGAATCGAGAAGACGAACAACAGCACGACATTGACGTTCAGCCCGATGGTCTCGTAGCCGGCCGTCACACTGCCGTCGGCGTTCCGGTGATCGTGGTTCCAATGGAAAATCGCCGCAAAGACGAGTATCACGACGGTCGGCAGAGCACCGATAATCCGCGGCACATCGTTCAGGATGCCGCGATACAGGCTGCCGAAGTATGCCGACATGCCGCCCTCGTGTCGACCCGACATGTGTGTTGCGTACGCGTCGACAACCGTGGTCAGCACTGCACCTACAAAGATCCACGTCCCTTCGTTGAGAGTGGCGAGAAATGTTCCCTTGATGAGCTTCCTGAGTGCGTTATCGGACACTCGCATGAGCGGCACACTAGGGCCAATCGCTGATACTCACCGCCGATTAGGCTTGTTCGCCGGAGGCCTTCCGGCAGAAGGAGCGTCGATGACCACGTGTGGCATATCGGAGGACGGGCTGCTTGCGCAGGAGGCGTGCTTCGCGCGGGCATTCGCGGTCGGCGATCCGGCGGTGGCACGGGACCTCTATCAGCCCGACGTGGTGTATGTGAGTCCGACGGTGCGCCTCTTCGGTTGGCCGACCCGCATCGACGGCATCGAGCGCACGCTCGAGTTCATCGCACTTACCATCCGTGCCTGCCCGGACATCCGCTACGAGGCAGTGGAGCACGCCATCACGCCCGGCGCGGACACGGCATTCGTGCGCGTGCAGTTCGACTGGACCGCGGGTGCCGAACGCCTGCGCTCGACGTACGTTGTGATCTACCGCTATCGCGACGGCCTGATCGCCCGCCAGGAGCTGTACTACGACCCGAGCGGGACGCTGGAACGGCTCGCCGCCGGTTGAGTCGCGCACGAAGGCCTCGGCCGCTGCGAAGTGCTGCGCTGGTTGCTGGGCGGCGACTATTGTGAGCTGGCTGAATGTTCGCTTGTTGGCTGCTGAGAGAGTGCTTGATGGACGAAACTCCGTTCGGGCGATACCGGTTGGTCCAGTTGCTGGGCCGCGGCGGTATGGGCGAGGTGTGGCGGGCCTATGACACTGCGGCCAATAACCGCACCGTTGCGATCAAGCTGTTGCCGCCGCACCTGGCAGGCGATGAGACGTTCGTGCGGCGGTTCCGCCGGGAGGCTGATGCCGCGGCCCAACTGAACAACCCGCACATCATCCCGATCCACAACTACGGCGAAATCGATGGTCGCCTGTATGTGGATATGCGGCTCATTGAGGGCCGCGACTTGCAAGCCGTGTTGGCTGACGGGCCGCTGGAGCCGGGGCGCTCGGTGCGGATCATCGAGCAGGTTGCCAAGGCGTTGCACGCCGCGCACAAGGTGGGTTTGGTTCACCGCGATGTGAAACCGTCCAACATTTTGGTGGACGAGGACGATTTCGCGTATCTGATCGACTTCGGGATCGCGCGGGGTGCCGATGAGACCCGAATGACGGGTACCGGCAATGTTATTGGCAGTTGGGCGTACATGTCTCCGGAGCGGCTGCAGGCCGGGCAGGTCGACGCCCGCACCGACATCTATGCGCTGGCGTGTGTGCTATATGAGTGCCTGACGGGCTGTCAGCCCTATCCGGGCGACACCCTGGAACAGCAAGTCACCGCGCACTTGACCGCCCCGCCGCCGCGTCCGTCGATCACCGATCCCGACGTGCCTGTCGCGTTGGATACCGTGGTCGCCACCGGCATGGCC
>JAVXWV010000217.1:0-9064 GCA_032230775.1 Mycobacterium sp.
CATCGTGTGGCCCGTGCTCATCGCCTGTCTGGCCTACCTCGCCAAACGCTTCGGGTGGTCGATTCGTCTGCTTGTGGGAATCGGCGTCGCCGTGCTGTCGATCGTCTCACTGGTGCTGTCGCTGAGACTGACTGTCACCGACCCCGTGCTGTCGTACATGGCTACCTACACCCGCGCTTGGCAGTTCGGGGTGGGGGCGCTCATCGCCGTCGCGCAACCATTGCTGAGCAGGCTCGGCAGCTGGGCGTGGGTGCGCTTCGTGATCGGACTGGTCGGGTGGGCCGGGCTGGCAGCGGTCGCCATCGCGACGGTGAAATTCGGTCATACGACGGCGTATCCGGGGACCGCGGCTCTGCTGCCCACACTCGGCGGCGGCGCGGTCATCGCAGCCGGGCAGATAGCGTGGACGGCGCGCCCAGCCGTCGGTTCCTTCCTCGCCGCGGGGTGGCTGCGCTGGATCGGTCAGGTGTCCTATGCGTGGTACCTATGGCATTGGCCGGTCCTCGTGTTGTTCAAGCAGACCACCCATATCACCGACTGGCACGTACTGGTACCGGTGAGCCTGGTGGCGCTCGTTCTCGCCTGGCTTTCCACCACGCTGCTCGAGAAGCCACTGATGTCCTCGCCCGAGCTACGACGTAACCTCATGGCGTCCATCGCCGTCGGGATGACCGGCACCGTAGCCGCCGCAGCGATGACGATGAGCATCGGTGTGTTCGCGGTCAAGGCCGCCAGCAGCGGTATCACGTCAACCAACGCGAATGTCAGCTTCGAGGCGGTCTTCGGTGCAACCGGCGCCACCTCCGGTCCGGTAACGCCCAACCCGTTCAAGGCATTCGACGATCGCCCCAAGCACGATGAGTGCCTGATTCCGCTTGGCAAGCGCGAGACGCCAGAGACGTGCGTTGAGGGTCCCGCCGACGGGGTGCCTGCAGTGCTCTTCGGCGACAGCCACGCCCAACAGTGGCTGCCCGCGGTCGAGAAGCTGGCACGGGACAACAACTGGCGTTTGAATTGGTATACCAAGGCCGCCTGCCCCGCCGCCGCACTGCAGCCCCGCGACGGGCGCACCGATCCGTTCACCAAGCCGGACTGCTTGGGATGGCGCGACGACAGCCTCAAGGCGATCGCGGCGCTCAAGCCCAAATACATTGTGCTCGGGTCATTATCGACCTACGTCCCCGACTACCAAGAGTTCAAAGTGGCCTGGGATCAGACGCTGAACCAACTGCGTGGAACGGGCGCGAAATTGATCTATCTACGCGATACCCCATACCCGCACCGCAACATCCCGGAATGCGTGTCGGGAGCGCTCGATAACTGGTCGAAGTGCGACTTCGATCTCAACAACGTTAGCCGCACCGAGCCGATCATGACCGATCAGTTGCGCGGTGAAAACCTTGATATCCCTGTGCTGGACGTCAACCCGTACCTGTGTGAAGTCAGCGTGTGCCGTGCCGTGCGCAACGGCACGCTGCTTTATCGTGATGATTCACACCTGTCGGCCACCGCGATAAACGCACTGATCCCCGCGATCGAACAGGAGGTCAAGGAGAAGGGTCTCGACTTGACCGGGCAGTGATGCGCGACGCGTTATCGGCCCCAATCTCTTAGTGTCGCTCACACGAGAGGGGCCGCACGCGGGAGGTGCTGTTGCCAACCAGCGTCCACACTGGCATGTCGCGCCGAGCCGTCCTCGCGTCCCTGTCGTTGGGTGCATTGGCTCTGGTCACGGCATCCAACGCCTGCCGTTCCGAACACCAGCCGAGGGTTTTCGGCGGGTTTTCGGCTTGGCCGCCAACGGAATCGACGACGCAGCTGTGAAACAGGCGGAGGCGACTGCTCAGTCACTCGGCAGGCGACTTGACGTACTCACCGTCTCCGACGCATTCGTGGGGCAAGTACCCCTTCCCGCTGAACTGCTCGACCGGATCACCGCATTCGGGACCGTCCCGATGATGACGTAGGAGCCGTGGAACCCCACCGATGGTGTGGCCCAGCGCCTCTACTCAGCCGCGCAGATCGCAGGCGGACGGTACGACGCATACGCCGCCACCTCCCAAGCAGGCTGCCGCGTACAACCGGCACTTCCTGATCAGGTTCGCCCACGAGATGAACGGCGACTGGTATCCCCAGTCGGTCGGCCAGTCCGGCGGCACGCCGGATGACTACGTGGCGGCCTACCGGCGCGTCCGCCGCATCTTCGACGACTCCGGCCGGCGAAAACCGTTATGGATCACCGAGGGTGGCTGCAAATGACCGCGGCGGCGACAAGTCGGCCTGGATCGTCGACCTGCTCGATTTCCTCAAATCCACCAACATCGAAGGCTTCATCTGGTTCGAAGCGGACAAGATCGGCGAACCGGACTGGCGGCTTACCGGCTCCCCCCAGAACGGCGCAGCCGCCAGAAAAGCATTGAGCGACTGGTAGGACCACCAGCCCGGCGTACGCTACGGGCCAGTCACGAACGCAGAATTCGCTTGCTACTAAACAGATGTCGGTCGGATGGCCGACACGCACGTAACATCGGCGTGGCCGTCACGCGACGATTTGGAACGACCGCGTCATCTGATCGGCAATCGCACCTTCCCGACGATAGTATCGGTGAATGACGCAGTCGCACAGGATACTTCCATACACCGCGGTTGTTCCCGCCGCTGGCCTAGGCACTCGTTTCCTGCCGGCGACGAAGACTGTTCCAAAGGAGCTTCTGCCAGTCGTCGACACCCCCGGGATTGAGCTTGTGGCGGCCGAAGCCGCTGCGGCGGGGGCGGATCGGCTCGTCATCGTCACGTCAGAAGGCAAGGACGGTGTCGTCGCGCATTTCGTCGAGGACCTCGTACTTGAAGGCACATTGCTCGCGCGCGGTAAGCATTTGATGCTGGAGAAGGTCCGCCGGGCTCCGGCACTGATCAAGGTCGAATCCGTCGTCCAGTCGAAACCGCTGGGACTCGGACATGCGGTGGGATGCGTTGAATCCGTACTGCTTCCGGATGAGGACGCAATCGCCGTGCTGTTGCCGGACGACCTCGTGCTGCCCACCGGTGTCCTTGAAACAATGGGGAGAGTACGCGCCAAACGTGGCGGTTCCGTATTGTGCGCCATCGAAGTACCGCCCGGCGAGATCAGCGCTTACGGTGTGTTCGACGTCGAAGAGGTGCCCGATGCCGTCAATCCCAACGTCCTGAAAGTCGTCGGCATGGTGGAGAAGCCGAAGGCTCAGGACGCGCCTTCGTCGTTCGCAGCCGCCGGTCGCTACATTCTGGATCGGGCGATATTCGACGCGCTTCGGTGCACCACCAAAGGAGCCGGCGGAGAGCTTCAGCTCACCGATGCGATCGCTTTGCTTATTGAGCAGGGCCATCCGGTGCACGTCGTCGTCCACCATGGCACCCGACACGATCTGGGCAACCCCGGTGGATATCTGAAGGCGGCTCTTGATTTTGCCCTCGATCGCGACGACTACGGACCGGATCTGCGGCAGTGGTTAATCTCACGACTCGGCATGAGCTGCCGCGACGGCGACGCCTGCGACGAAACCACACTGTGACATCGGGCAGCGGCGCTTCACTATGATGATGCCAACAGTTCGGTACCGGCATAGACGATCTTGACCTGAACGACGTGATGGTCGCCATCGCGGTGCTGGGGCTGGCGTTCAGAACCCATCTGGGTCTCGATAACGGAATCGGCGGCTAGTTGAAGGAACTGTGACACCTCGACGGCGTCGAGAAGTCAATTCGCTCCCTGCCAATTCACCCAGACCGTCGCGAGCCTCTAAGTCGCAGCCACCAACAGTTCTTCTGTGGTGAACGGCCGAAGGCCATCCGTGCGGTCGGCGAAGTAGCGCTGCGTGTAGTCGGCGGCGGACACATGGCGGGCTGTCTTGAAGCCGGAATCGCGTGCCATCGCCAGGATCTCGTCCGGCGCGTAGTAGCTGATGAACGGCGTGCCCGACGCGCGGGCCGCGGCATTCGTCGCCCGATGCATGGCTTGCTCTTCCGGATCGACGAGCTCAACCGGCCGCATGAACGTCATTGCCAGTGTGGAACCCGATGACAGCGCGGCGCTTTGGCGCAGCGTCGCCGCCGTCGCCTCCCGGGTGAGGTACATCGACACGCCGAGCGACGCCACGACGGTCGGCTCCGTGGCATCAAAGCCGTTGGCCAGCAACCCGTCCCACCAGGACGTGGTTTCGAAGTCCACCGGCACCAACCGTAGCCACTCCGGAATGCCGAAGCCGAGTTCGACCAGCCGCTGCCGCTTCCACGCTTGCGGTCCTGGCTGGTCCACCTCGAATACCGTAATGCGCGACGCGATTTCAGGCCTGCGCTGGGCGAACGTGTCCAGGCCCGCGCCCAGCAGAACGTACTGCCCGACGCCATGATCGGTCTGTTCGGTGACCAGATCCTCGATGAAGCGGGCCCGTGCCACGATCGACGCGCGGACACCGGGGGTGGCGTATTCGTTCATGTCGGGCCGCTGGCGCCAATCTCTGTCGGGCCCGGCGAGTTGCAGACCGATCCGGTCGTCGAGGACGTGCGGCGGCGCGTCGACCTCCAGATGCAGCGCGCGCCACAGTGCGGTACGAACCGCTGTGCTGTCGGGCGTTGCGGTTGTTTGACTCATTTCGGCGCCTGCAGCTTCCACTCGCGGCCGTCGGGATCGCGAACGGTCATAAGCCTTGTACCCCAATGGGTGTCCTCCCATCCGCTGACGACCTCGATGGAGGCATCGGGCACGAACGCGTCGGCATCGGCCACCGCCAGCACAATGTGCCGTCGAGTCGGCTCGGTCTCGGGGACCTCGGCGATGAACAGGGACGGGCCGTCACCGCTACGGAGTTGGCCGGAGTTGTGGTCCGTCGCGAACTCGATCTCGTAGCCAAGTCCCTGAAAGAACCTGGCCGACTTGCCCCAGTTGTGGGTCTCCAGGAACACGGCCTCGATGCCCTCGGTCGTCATTCAGCTCTCCTTCGTCGATTGCTTGCCGTGGGTGTCGAGGTAGGCCAGCAGCGCCTCGGTCACCAGCGCCGACAATGATGACTCGGTCTCGATCGCATGGTGTTTGACCCGCCTGATCAAGCCGATCGGCATGTACACATTGAACTGCTTGACGTCCTCGTCGCCCACGAGAGTAATGCTAGCATGCTAGTAATCTAGCACCAGGGCGAATTGGCGAGCAGACGCAAAAGCCCCCGAACACGCGGCGTGTCGAGGGCTTTTACGCCTGCTCGCGCTATTAAGTGTCCGCCCGCTCGTGGCTGTCCTCCATGACCGTGCGGCCGATTTCCGCATAGGCCGCCGGCTTCGCGTAGCGCATCCATACGGCGTACGCCAGGCCGAGCACGAACACCGCCAGAATGATGTACGGGCCGGCCTTGAACACCTCCGAGTTGGCGGCATAGCCTGCGGCGAATGCGCGGTTGTCCCACAGCAGCCAGACCACGTACAGCATCGCCAAACCGCCGATCAGCGGAGCGATCAGGGTGGTGATCACGTTGCCAGGGTGGGTCTTTCGCACCCAGAAGTAGGAGATCACCGCCGCCGAGCAGATGGCCTGTACCAGCAGGATCGCCGCCGTGCCGATCAGTGCCAGCAGGCCGTAGATGTTGGTGTAAGGCACCAGCGACGGGGTGTCGACAGGTACGCCGTTGGCGTCCGGAACTTGCACCGCGGTGAAGCCGGCGAACAGCAGCACGATCACCAGTGTGATCACGGCCTGCACCGCGGAGGCGATGTACGGCGAGCCGTGCTTGGGATGTGTGGCGCCAACGGTGGAACGCGCTGCGGTCGAAGGGATTTCGCGACCCAGTGCGTACAGGTAGCGCGATGCCGCGTTGTGAAAGGCGAGCGCGCACGCGAACGATCCGATGACGAGCAGGATCTTGTATACGTCGAGCAGCACGGTGCCGAGGTTGGCCTGCACGAGACCGAAGAACAGGTTGAGCGGCGCGGCGCTGATCGAGGTTTCGACGGACGTCTTTGCGCCATTGCCTGCCAGCACCATCGCCGAGATGAACGTGTAGAACAGGCCCAGTCCGATCACCGCGATCAGCGTGGCCCGCGGGATGATCTTCTTCGGGTTGCGCGACTCCTCGCCATAGACGGCCGTCGTCTCAAAGCCGACCCACGACCAGAAGGCGAAGAACAGCCCGATCGCCATCGATCCGGCCGCCGCGGCTGTGCCGAACGCGCCTGCGGGCAGGCTTTCGAAAGCGTTGTTCAGCAGCACGGTCTGGTTGAGCATGAAGCCGTCCGGTCCGCCGCCTTTGAAAATCACCGAAAACGCCAAGGCGAAGAGCACGAGCACCTCGGACACCAGGGTCACGCTGAGAATCGCCGCGGTAAGGCTGATGTGGAAGTGGCACAGCGCGCCGATGATCAGGATCGCGCCGATCGCGAACACCAGCCACGGGATGTTCACTCCGGCAATGGTGTTCAACGCGTCGTTGGCGAAGTACGCGCACCCGCCGATCAACGAGCCCTCGAAGATCACATAGGCGAACGTCGCCAACAGCCCGCTGGCCATACCCCAGATTTGGCCAAGCCCGTGGGAGATGAAGCCGTAAAACGCGCCCGTGGTGGTGATGTGCCTGGCCATCGCGACATAGCCGAGCGCGAACAGTGTCAGCGCGATCGTGGCGAACAGGAAGCCCGCCGGTGTGCCGAGCCCGTTGCCGAATCCGACCGCGATCGGCACGTTGCCGGTCATCGCCGTGATCGGTGCCGCGTTGGCGACCGCCATAAAGATGACCGCGACGATGCCGACGGCGCCCTTCTTCAGGCCGGTTTGCGGTGCGGTGGTGGGTTCAACGGCTGCGGATTCAGTGGTCACCACGGCCCTCCTGATTCGGATCAGAGTGTGTGAGGGTCCTGCGACGCTGCAGTCCGCAGTGAGCGTCGCACCACTCCGCCATCCCGACAACCGGAGGACACCTGGCCGTAACACAACGCGTTCAGGAGCCAGTGTTCCTGGCGATTCGACGGCGATGAACGCGCGGTGAATGACCGACGAACTGTGGAACCCGCTATGGCGCCGTCGCTGACCCAGCTACGAGACTTGCAGCGTGACCGCCACGTCGCTTGTGCACTCAATCCTGGACTGGCTGCGAGCCGGCTACCCCGATGGTGTTCCCGGACCCGACCGGGTTCCTCTATTGGCGCTGCTGCGCGCCACGCCGCTGACCGAAGATCAGCTCAAAGAGGTGGTGCGCAACATCACCGCCGACGGTTCCACCGCCCTTGCCGATGGCGAGATCGGCCAGGACGAGATCGCCGCGTTCATCAAAGATGTGTCACATCACGACGCCGGTCCGGAGAATGTCCAACGGATCGCCGCCAAGCTAGCCGCGGCCGGATGGCCGCTGCACGGCGTCGAGCAGGCAGCCGTCGACCAGTAGCCGTCAGCGCAGCGACGCGGTATCGATCACGAAGCGGTACCGCACGTCGCTGGCGAGCACGCGCTCGTAGGCCTCGTTAATGTAATCCGGTTGGATGACCTCGATTTCGGGGCGCACGTCGTACTCGCCGCAGAAGTCAAGCATCTCTTGGGTTTCCGCGATGCCGCCGATCATCGAACCCGACAGGCTGCGACGCATCGAGACCAGCGGGGCAGGGGCAACCTCCATGGGATGCTCGGGCATGCCGAGTTCCACGAGGGTGCCGTCGACGTCGAGCAGGCCCATGTAGGCGTTCAGATCCAAGTTGGCCGACACAGTGTTCAAGATCAGGTCGAACGCGCCCTCAAGCTTCGTGAAAGTCTCGGGGTCGGAGGTGGCGTAGTACTCCGAGGCGCCCAATCGAATGCCGTCTTCCATCTTCTTCAGCGACTGGCTCAGGACCGTCACCTTGGCGCCCATCGCCACAGCGAGCTTGACACCCATATGGCCCAGCCCGCCAAGGCCGACCACGGCAACCCGGGTCTCCGGTCCGGCATTCCAGTGGCGCAGTGGCGAATACAGCGTGATGCCCGCACAAAGCAGCGGTGCGGCAGCGTCCAGCGGTATCGAGTCGGGGATGCGCAGCACGTAGCTCTCGTCGACGACGATCGCGCCGCTGTACCCACCCTGGGTGACCTCACCGTCGCGGCCAACCGCGTTGTAGGTGCCCGTCATTCCGCGCTTGCAGTAGTTCTCCTCGCCGGCGAGGCAGCTGCTGCATTCCCGGCAAGAGTCGACGAAACAGCCGACGCCGACGCGATCGCCCACCTTGAACGCGGTCACCTCTGAACCGACCGCGGTGACGATGCCCGCGATCTCGTGGCCTACCACCAACGGGTAGTTGGCCGGACCCCACTCGCCCTTGACGGTGTGGATATCGGAGTGACAGATGCCCGCAAAGTGGATGTCGAACGCGACGTCGTGCGGTCCGGGATCGCGGCGCTCGATGGTGGTCTTGGCCAGCGGCTCGGTGGCCGAGGGCGCGGCGTAGGCGGAAACGGTCGTCGTCATATGAGTCCTCTTTTGTCGTCTTTATTGCATGCGCCAAAGAAACTTAGCGAAGCTAATTGGATTTGCCGCTTCGATGCGACTCATTGGCACTAACGGCCGAAGCGACGGCCGTCATCCCGTTTCGAGGTGTGAGTTACAGCCTAAAGTCCCGGGGCGCGGTATGCGCCGTTGAACGACGATCGCTCGTAGTGGGCCACCCCGGCGCGGGTGTAGGGGTCGCGGTCGACGATGTCCTGCGCGGCCTCGGAGTCCATGTCAGTGGTGATGAGCACGCCGCCGGACCCGTCCTCCTGACGTCCCGCCAGTAGAAGCCGGCCTGCGTCGATCTCGGCCTGCAGGAATTCGAGGTGGGCCGGACGGGTCTGCTCGACGACGTCGGGCGGCTGCAGATACGTCGACTTCAACACGTGGAACACCTCCGCGACATTAGTTGATCGGGGCGTTGACCCACTTCAGGTCGGCGAGTATGCCGCGGGCGGCGACGATGCCCTCACCGGTCTGCCACACCTCGTTGTTGACGGCGAACACCCGGTTGTCGCGGTTGGCCGACAGCTTCCGCCACGCGTCGCTGTTGAGCAGCGTCGGGGCGCGGTCCTTGGCCGCGGGCGATG
>JAVXWV010000413.1:0-11106 GCA_032230775.1 Mycobacterium sp.
TCCCATGCGGGCAGCAGCGCCAGCTTCTGCTCGCCGATGCCGCGCTTGCGCGCGTCGGCGGTGTGCATATCCAGACAGAACGCGCAGTGGTTCATCTGCGACGCGCGGATCTTGATCAGCTCGGCCAGATCTCCGTCGATGTCCTTCGCTGCGGCGTTGCTCAACACCGTCATGGCCTCGTAGACCTCGGGCGAGACGCGGTTGAGGTTGATGCGGCGGATTGTTTCTGTGGTCGTCATGTCAGTTCCTCCTGTCGAGTTGTCAGCGGCGCGGCGGTTCGAGGCGGATCGTCACGTTGATTCGGTTCCACGCATTGATCGTGACCGCCATCGCGATGACCTGCCCCAGCTCGCGATCGGTGAAAACCGCTGCGGCCTTTGCGTAAACGTCATCGGGGACGTGGCCGTCGCCGAGCTCGGTGATCGCCTCGGTCAGCGCAAGCGCGGCCCGCTCACGTTCGGTGAACAGTCCGTCGGCCTCCGCCCAGGCAGCAAGGACGTCGAGCTTCTGCTCGCTGACGCCATGCTTGCGCGCGTCGCGGGTATGCATGTCGAGGCAGTACGCGCAGTGGTTGATCTGCGACGCGCGGATCTTGATCAGTTCGCCGAGTTCGGCGTCGATGTCCTTGGCGGCCGCATTGCTCAACGCCATCATCGCGTCGTACAGCTCCGGCGACGTCTTGTAGATCTTGAGCCGGTCGACTGTGTTCGTGGATTCCAGTGTCTGTGTCATGCCCATAACGCTAGTTCTCAAAGTCCCATCTAGATGGTTCAATCGGGCCATGGATTCATGGGCCAATTCGGGCAGCCGGGACCTACATCTGGACCTGCGCCAGGCCATCACGCCGGGCGCACGGGGAGCCAGAGAGCTGCTGCTCAGCGCGTTGCGCGACGCCGTCCGTTCGGGTCGGTTGGCGCCAGCAACGATGCTGCCTCCATCGCGCAGCCTGGCAACCGACCTCGGATTGGCCCGCAACACGGTGGCCGAGGCCTACGCCGAATTGGTCGCGGAGGGATGGCTGGCCTCGCGGCAGGGGGCAGGCACCTGGGTGGTCAACAACGTTGGCATCGAGATCCCGGCCCGGCCCCGCGGAGTCCGCGTCGTTCCGACGCACAATCTGATGCCCGGCTCGCCGGACGTCTCGGAGTTTCCCCGCCACGAATGGGCCGCCTCCACCCGACGCGCCTTGACCAACGCACCCACCGAGGCGCTACGCATGGGAGACCCTCGCGGCAGACCCGAACTTCGGGAGGCACTCGCCGAGTATCTCGCCAGGGTCCGAGGAGTCCGCACGACCGCGGAGTCAATCGTGATCTGCGCGGGGGTCCGTCACGGTGTCGAACTCCTGGCGAAGGTGTTCGAGAAATCGGGCCCGATAGCCGTAGAGGCCTACGCCCTCTTCATCTTTCGCGACGCGATAGCGGCGATGGACATCAATACTGTGCCGATCGGCGTCGACGAGCACGGCGCGGTGGTCAGTGAACTCGACGCGCTGGACACGTCGGCGGTGCTGCTGACTCCGGCCCACCACAGCCCGATGGGTATGTCGCTGCATCCCTCGCGGCGTAACGCTGTCGTCGATTGGGCGCAGCGCACCGGCGGCTACGTCTTCGACGACGACTACGACGGCGAGTTCCGCTACGACCGCCAACCAGTCGGTGCGCTGCAGGCGCTGTGTCCAGACCGGATCGTCTACCTCGGGTCAACCAGCAAGAGCCTGTCCCAGGCGCTGCGCCTGGGCTGGATGGTGGTGCCCGATGAACTGATGGATTTGGTGCTCGCCGCCGAAGGCGGGCAGCAGTTCTACGTCGACGCGGTCTCGCAGCTCACCATGGCGGACTTCATCACCACCGGGCAGTACGACCGCCACATCCGCCGGATGCGGCTCCGTTATCGCCGACGCCGCGACGCGCTGGTGGATGCCATCGCGGGCTTCAACGTCGGCATCAGCGGGCTGTCCGCAGGTGTCAACATGCTGCTGACCCTGCCCGACGGCACGGAGCACGAGGTGATGCAGCGGGCGGGCGAGGCGGGTATCGCGCTGAACGGGCTGTCGATGATGCGCCACCCGCACGCAGGCCCGGACATACCCGCTCCCGAAGGGATCATCGTCGGTTTCGCCGCTCCCGCCGAGCACGCCTTCGCAGCGGCGGTCGATGCATTGTGCGGCGTACTGCGGTCAAGCGGACTGGCCCGGAAGTAGCGTTCGTTCATGAGTCCGACGCGGCGTCGCCTGAGCCCCTACGAACGCGCACTGGAGAGCTTCGGTCGATCTCCCGCCGGGAACTGGTACCTCAGACGGATCGCTCCACGCATCGACCCTCCGATGCTGCGCCTCTCCGGCGGCCGGGTGAGCAGCGTCTATCCGACCCCGGTCATGCTGCTGACGACTAAAGGGGCGAAGTCAGGACAGCCCCGCACACTTCCACTGCTCTACCTCACCGACGGCGAGCGACTCATCCTCATGGCCTCGAACTATGGCAAGACAAGCCACCCGGCGTGGTACCGGAACCTCACCGCGAACCCGACCGTCGAGGTACTCGCGGGCAAGCGCAGCGGAACATACACGGCGAGCGAGATCAAGGACGCGGCCGAGCGTGACCGTGCCTGGGGGCTCGCGCTCGACCAGTACGCCGGTTATGGCGATTACAAGGAGCGGGCGGGCGACCGGACGATCCCGCTGATCCGCTTGGAGCGCATCACCTCTTAGGCTGCGCGCGTGGCCGAGCCCCCGATGTCGCCGAACTACATGCAGTCCGAGAGCGTGCTTGCCGACTTCCGCAGATAGCGCATGTCCAAAGCCCCGCCAAGCGCCAACAATTGGATTAAATTCATCTGCAGCTGCCGCGAGTAGCGGTAGGCCGGGTGGCGTTCAAAGGGGAATCGTCATGAGTCTGCTTATCGACCCTCGCGAGTTGATCAAGATGGAATTCGACCCGCAGTTGGGACCGGATCGGTGTGGGAACTGCGACTGCGCTTGCTACGAGGGCAGCGCTGGTCCCCACCAACACTGCCGCTGCGGGCACGACTGGCACGACCACTTGGCGTCCTGACCGCTCGTCGCCCGCCGCCACATCAACGAAGGCGTCCGCGGTCTGGCTGGCTAAGCTGCCCGGGTGGCCGAGCCCCCCATGGCGCCGAATCTGACGCTCAAGACCCAGGTATGGCGGTTCATCGTTACCGGTGGCCTTTCGGCGATCGTCGACTTCGGCCTGTACGTGGCGCTGCTGGCGGCCGGGTTGCACGTCAACGTCGCCAAGACCATCAGCTTCATCGCAGGCACCACCACCGCGTACCTGATCAACCGCCGCTGGACGTTCCAGGCGCCGCCGAGCACGGCCCGGTTCATCGCGGTTGTCGCCCTGTACGCCGTGACATACGCCGTGCAGGTCGGCATCAACTACTTCTTCTACATGCAATTCGCCAATCAGCCCTGGCGGGTGCCGGTGGCGTTCGTGATCGCGCAGGGCACCGCCACTGTGATCAACTTCATCGTCCAACGGGCGGTCATCTTCCGGCTGCGCTGAGCCACAGCCGCCAGGCGGTACCCTCGTCACGATGTTTGAGACCATTTCCCGGCCTCTGACCGGCTGGGCCAGGACCGCGCCGTCCGTGGCCCACGTGCTGTCGACCCCTGAGGCAGCCGTCATCGCGAAGGCCGTGGCCCAGGTGGCCGACAGCGGCGGTCAGCCCGGCAACAGAGGTGTGATCGCCAGGGGTCTCGGCCGCTCCTACGGTGACAACGCGCAGAACGGTGGCGGCCTCGTCGTCGATATGACGCCGCTGAGCCGGATCCACTCGATCGATGCCGACACCCACATGGTCGACCTCGATGCCGGCGTCAGCCTGGACGCGCTGATGAAGGCCGCGTTGCCGTTCGGGCTATGGGTCCCGGTGCTGCCTGGCACCCGCCAGGTCACCATCGGTGGCGCGATCGCCTGCGACATCCACGGCAAGAACCACCACAGCGCCGGCAGCTTCGGAAATCACGTCCGGTCGATGGACCTGCTGACCGCTGACGGCGAGATCCGCAGGCTCACCCCCGACGGACCCGAGAGTGAACTGTTCTGGGCGACGGTCGGCGGCAACGGACTGACGGGCATCATCCTGCGGGTGGCGTTGGAGATGACACCGACGGAGACCGCCTACTTCATCAACGACGGCGACAACACGTCGACGCTCGACGAGACCGTCGCATTTCACAGCGACGGCAGCGAAGCCAACTACACCTACTCCAGCGCCTGGTTCGACGCGATCAGCCCGCCACCCAAGTTGGGCCGCGCGGCGATCACGCGCGGCCGACTCGCCCTGCGCGACGAGCTGCCCAAGAAACTAGCCAAGAATCCGCTGAAATTCGATGCGCCACAGCTGATGACGGTGCCTGACGTTTTTCCGAACGGCTTGATGAACAAGCTGACGCTCAGCACCATCGGCGAGCTGTATTACCGACGGGGCGGTCACTACCGCGGCAAGGTGCAGAACCTCACGCAGTTCTATCACCCGCTCGATCTGCTCGGCGAGTGGAACCGTGGCTATGGACCCGCCGGTTTCGCGCAGTACCAGTTCCTGGTACCGCTATCGGCTGTCGAGGAGTTCAAGCAGATCATCCGCGACATCCAGGCCAGCGGTCACTACTCGGCACTCAATGTCTTCAAGCTGTTCGGGCCGGGAAACGAAGCGCCGCTGAGTTTTCCGATGGCGGGCTGGAACGTCGCGATGGACTTCCCGATGAAGGCCGGCATCAACGAACTGCTGAACGAACTCGACCGGCGGGTGTTGGAGTTCGGCGGCAGGCTCTACACCGCCAAGGATTCCCGCATGACGGCCGAGACCTTCCATGCCATGTACCCACGAATCGACGAGTGGATTGCCGTGCGCCGCAAGGTCGATCCCAACGGCGTGTTCGCATCCGACATGGCCCGACGCTTGGAGCTGCTCTAGATGGTGCGCAATGGTTCTTGATGCCGTGGGGAACCCCCAGACCATTCTGCTGCTCGGCGGCACGTCCGAGATCGGGCTGGCCATCTGCGAGCGGTATCTGCGCAACGCGCCAGCGCGCATCGTGCTGACCGCGCTGCCCGATGACCCGCTCCGCGACGCCGCCGTCGCGCAGATGAAGGCGGCCGGCGCGAAGTCCGTCGAGCTGATCGACTTCGACGCCGTCGACACCGAGAGCCATCCGAAGGTCATCGACACGGCCTGCGCAGGCGGTGATGTCGACGTGGCCATCGTCGCCTTCGGCCTGCTCGGCGACGCCGAAGAGCTATGGCAGAACCAGCGCAAGGCCGTGCAGGCCGCCGAGATCAACTACACCGCAGCGGTTTCGGTCGGGGTGCTGCTCGGCGAGAAGATGCGCGCGCAGGGCTTCGGCCAAATCATCGCGATGAGCTCGGCCGCCGGTGAGCGGGTGCGGCGGTCCAACTTCGTATACGGGTCAACCAAGGCCGGCCTCGACGGTTTCTACCTCGGCCTTGGAGAAGCGCTGCGCGAGTACGGGGTTCGCGTGCTGGTGATCAGGCCCGGCCAGGTGCGCACCACAACGACGATCGAGCACTGGAAGGCAACGGGCGCCAAGGAGGCGCCATTCACCGTCGACAAGGAGTACGTCGCCGACCTGGCGGTCACGGCATCGGCCAAGGGCAAAGAACTGGTATGGGCGCCGGGGGCGTTCAGGTATGTGATGATGGTGTTGCGACATATTCCGCGGCCCATCTTCCGCAAGCTCCCCATCTGATGCGTGGCGCGCTGGCCGTGATCGGCCAGATGGCAGTGGCCGTCGTCGTGGCGATAGTCGTCGCGGTGATCTCCCTCGCTGCGATATCCCGGGTGCAGTGGCCGGCATACAACTCATCGAACCAGCTGCACGCGCTGACCACGGTCGGCCAATTCGGTTGTCTGGCAGGGCTGTTGGCCAGTGGGTTGATCTGGCGGCGCGGACGCCGCTTGCTGTCACGGGCTCTTGCGGTCCTTTTCCTTTCGGCGTTCTCCGTGGTCACGTTGGCGATGCCGCTCGGTGCGACCAAGCTCTACCTGTTCGGCATCTCGGTCGACCAGCAGTTCCGCACGGAGTACCTGACCCGGCTCACCGACACCGCAAGCCCGCACGATATGACCTATTTCGGTCTGCCACCGTTCTATCCGCCGGGCTGGTTCTGGATCGGCGGCAGGCTCGCGGCACTGACCGGCACGCCGGCGTGGGAGATGTTCAAGCCGTGGGCCATCGTCTCCATCACGATCGCCGTAGTGCTGGCCTTCGTGTTGTGGGCCAGCATGATTCGCTTCGAGTACGCACTGATCGTCTCGACGGCCACCGCAGCCGCCACGCTTGCGTACTCATCCACCGAGCCGTACGCCGCGATCATCGCCGTGCTGCTGCCACCGGTGTTCGTGCTCGCGTGGTCTGGCCTGCGCGGCGCGGCACGAAGCGGCGGCCGGAGCGCCGTCATCGGCGTCGGCGTCTTCCTCGGTATCACCGCGCTGTTCTACACGCTTCTGTTCGGCTACGCCGCGTTCACGCTGATGTTGATGGCGCTGGTGCTTGCCGTGGCGCGCCGGCGCCTCGAACCACTGCTTCGTCTCGCGGTGATCCTGGTGATCGCAGGCGCGATCTCTCTGCTCGGCTGGGGGCCCTACCTGGTGGCCGCCGCCAAGGGCCATCCCGCCAATTCCGGCACCGCTCAGCACTATCTGCCCGCCGTGGGAGCCCAGCTCGAGTTCCCGATGCTGCACTTCACGCTTCTCGGTGCCCTCTGCATGGTCGGCACGGTGTGGCTGGTGGTCTACGCCCGCAACTCGACGCGTGCGGGGGCACTGGCCATCGCGGTACTGGCCGTCTACGCCTGGTCGTTGCTGTCGATGCTCGCGACACTGCTCGGCACCACGCTGTTGTCGTTCCGACTGCAGCCGACGTTGACGATCCTGCTGACCGCGGCGGGCGTTTTCGGATTCATCGAAGCCACCCGTGCGCTCGCAGCCCGCGCCAAACCCGAGAACTCCCGACGCGTCGTCGCGGCCGCCGCCACACTTGGCGCGATCGGCGCGCTTACCTTCAGCCAGGACATCCCTGACGTGCTGCGCTCCGACATCGTCGTCGCGTATACCGACACCGGCGGAGACGGCCAACGCGCCGACCGCAGGCCACCCGGCGCCGAGCAGTACTACCGCGAGATCGACGCCAAGATCCTGCGAACCACCGGCGTCCCGCGCGACGAAACCGTCGTGCTCACCGCTGACTACAGCTTCCTGTCCTACTACCCGTACTACGGCTTCCAGGGCCTGACGTCGCACTACGCAAACCCGCTCGCCCAGTTCGACAAGCGGGCAGATGCGATCGAACACTGGGCCACGATTTCCACCGCCGACCAGTTCATCTCCGCTCTGGACAAGCTGGCATGGAAACCGCCGACGGTGTTCTTGATGCGCCGCGGCGCCAACGACACCTACACCCTGCGACTGGCGTCGGACGTCTACCCGAACCAGCCCAACGTCCGCCGCTACACCGTCACCCTGGACAAGACGTTGTTCGACGACCCGCGCTTCGACGTGTCGACCGTGGGGCCGTTCATCCTCGCGATCAGGAAGCCCTGATGGCACCATCAAATCCCGTGACCGCTGCGGGCAACCATCGCACGACGCGCCTCATCGCCATCGTGGCCGGGCTGCTGGGAGCGGCGCTGGCGATCGCCACGCCCCTGCTACCCGTCACGCAAACCACCGCGCAGCTCAACTGGCCGCAGAACGGCGAGCTGCAGAGTGTCAACGCTCCGCTGATCGGATACGTCGCTACCGACCTCACCATCACGATGCCGTGCAGCGCGGCAGCGGGACTTGCCGCTCCGGAGAACCCCAACAAGACCGTGCTGCTTTCGACCGTGCCGAAACAAGCACCGAAGGCCGTCGACCGCGGGCTGCTCATCGAGCGGGTCAACAACGACCTGCTCGTCATCGTCCGCAACACCCCTGTGGTCAGCGCCCCGCTCAGCCAGGTGCTCAGCCCTGCCTGCCAGCGACTGACGTTCACCGCGCACGCCGACAAGATCACCGGCGAATTCGTTGGTCTGGTGACCGGTCGCGATTCCGACAAACCAGGAAAGCCCCTGCGTGGCGAACGCAGCGGCTATGACTTCCGGCCGCAGATCGTCGGAGTCTTCACCGATCTGTCCGGGCCTGCGCCAACCGGCCTGCAGTTCTCGGCGACGATCGATTCCCGCTACAGCAGCTCGCCGACGCTGCTGAAGATGATCGCAATGATCGTCGGCGTGGCCCTGACGGTCATCGCGCTCGGTGCCCTGCACGTCCTTGACACCGCCGACGGCCGTGGCGTGAAACGTTTCCTGCCTGCCAGGTGGTGGTCGGTGACCCCGCTCGACGGATTGGTCACAGCGGTGCTGGTGTGGTGGCACTTCGTCGGCGCCAACACATCCGACGACGGCTACATCCTGACCATGGCCAGGGTGTCCGAGCACGCGGGCTATATGGCCAACTACTACCGATGGTTCGGCACGCCGGAGGCGCCGTTCGGTTGGTACTACGACCTGTTGGCGCTATGGGCACACGTCAGCACCAACAGCGCCTGGGTGCGGCTGCCGACACTGGTGATGGCGCTGACGTGCTGGTGGCTGATCAGCCGTGAGGTCATCCCGCGGCTGGGCCACGCGGTGAAAATCAGCCGCGCGGCAGCGTGGACGGCGGCGGGCATGTTCCTGGCGTTCTGGCTGCCGCTCAACAACGGACTCCGGCCGGAACCGATTATCGCCCTTGGCATTCTGCTGACCTGGTGTTCGGTCGAGCGAGGGGTGGCGACCAGCAGGCTGCTGCCGGTTGCCATCGCGATCATCATCGGTGCGCTGACCCTGTTCTCCGGGCCTACCGGCATCGCCGCGGTCGGCGCACTGCTCGTAGCAGTCGGTCCGCTGAAAACGATTGTCGCGGCGCATACTTCACGTTTCGGATACTTTGCGCTGTTGGCTCCGATCCTTGCGGCGTGCACGGTGACGATCATCCTGATCTTCCGTGATCAGACGCTGATCGGCGAACTGCAGGCCAGCACCTTCAAGTCCGCGGTCGGCCCGAGCCTGAGCTGGTTCGACGAGCACATCCGCTACGAGCGGTTGTTCACCACCAGCCCGGACGGCTCTGTGGCGCGCCGATTCGGGGTGCTGACTCTGCTTTTGGCGCTGGCCGTTTCGGTGGCAATGTCCTTGCGCAAGGGCAGAATTCCCGGCACTGCGCTCGGCCCGAGCAGGCGCATCGTCGGCATCACCATCATCTCGTTCCTGGCGATGATGTTCACCCCCACCAAGTGGACCCACCACTTCGGCGTGTTCGCCGGACTGGCCGGATCGCTTGGCGCGTTGGCCGCGGTCGCGGTCACGGCAGCGGCGATGAAGTCGCGCCGCAACCGGGCGATGTTCGCCGCTGCGGTGCTGTTCGTGATGGCGCTGTCGTTCGCGACCGTCAACGGCTGGTGGTACGTATCGAACTTCGGTGTGCCCTGGTCGAATCAGTTCCCGGAGTGGCACTTCGGCTTCACCACCTTCCTGCTCGGACTCTCGGTCGTCGCCCTGTTGGTCGCGGCGTGGTTCCACTTCTCCGGCCGTGACACGTCGCCACCGATACGGCGCAACTGGCAGCGGATTGTGCAGAGCCCGTTGGCAGTTGCCGCCTGGGTGCTGGTGCTCTTCGAGGTGCTGTCACTGACATTGGGGATGACGGAGCAATACCCGGCCTGGAGCAACGGCCGGTCCAACCTCGAGGCGCTCATCGGCAAGACTTGCGGGCTTGCCAACGACGTGATGGTCGAACAGGACCCCAATGCCGCGCTACTCACCCCCATCGGCGTTCCGGTCGGCGAGGCGCTTGGCGATGTCACCGCAGAAGGGTTCGGCCCCAACGGCATTCCTGCCGACGTGTCCGCCGACCCCGTCATGGAGTCGCCGGGCACCTCCAACTTCGCCGACACCGAAACCGGAGCGCTGACCGCCAACGAGGCGGGCACAGAAGGCGGCACCACCGCCGCGGCGGGCGTCAACGGATCGCGTGCCCGGCTGCCGTACGGTCTCGATCCCGCCCGCACTCCCGTGATGGGCAGCTGGCGTGGCGGAACCCAACAACCGGCCACGCTGCGCTCGGCGTGGTACCGGCTGCCACCCCGGGACCAAGCAGGCCCGCTGCTTGTGGTGTCTGCGGCCGGACGCTTCGATCCCGGCGAGGTCTCCGTGCAATGGGCCAACGACAAGGGTGAGCCGGCAGGTGGCGTCGGATTCGCCGACGTCGGCGCGGCACCGGCCTGGCGCAATCTGCGCGTACCGATGGCCGCGATCCCGCGCGACGCGACCCAGGTGCGGTTGGTCGCGACCGACGAAGACCTCAACCCGCTGCACTGGATCGCGATCACCCCACCTCGCATCCCGCAGCTGCGCACCCTCCAGGACGTCGTCGGCTCGCAGGACCCGGTACTGCTGGACTGGCTGGTGGGCATGGCCTTCCCGTGTCAGCGCCCGTTCGGCCACCAGTACGGCGTCGTCGAGGTGCCGAAGTGGCGCATCCTGCCCGACCGGTTCGGCGCGGAGGCCAACTCGCCGGTGATGGACAACGTCGGCGGCGGACCACTCGGCATCGCCGAACTCCTGTTGCGGCCGACCACGCTGCCGACCTATCTGAAGGACGACTGGTTCCGCGATTGGGGCGCGCTGCAGCAGCTCACGCCGTACTACCGGAACGCGCAGCAGGCACGGCTCGATCTCGGTTCCGCAACTCGCAGCGGACTGTGGAGCCCGGCGCCGCTACGTCATTAGGTCCGTCGCCTAACATCGAGCCTCGTGCCTGCCCACCGCATCGCCCGGCTGATCGCTGTCGTCGCGGGCGTCCTGGGCGTGGTGCTGTGCGGGCTGGTCCCACTGCTGCCGGTCAAGCAGACCACCGCCACCATCGTGTGGCCGCAGGCACCCGGCAAGGACGGTTGGATCAGCGACGTCACCGCGCCGCTGGTGTCCGGCGCCCCGCAGGCCATCGTCGTCTCGATCCCCTGCAGGACGATCGACACCCTGCCCACAGCAGGCGGCATTGTCTTTTCCACCATCCCGCCAGCGGGCATGCAGGCCACCC
>JAVXWV010000452.1:0-5820 GCA_032230775.1 Mycobacterium sp.
GAGCTGACGTCGCCGCAGCTGGCCGACCGCCTCGCCGCCGACCCGGAGTGCGTGGCGCTGATACCCGTCGGCGCGACCGAACAACACGGCCCGCACTTGCCGGTGGGTACCGACACCATCATCGCGATGGCGTTGGCCGACGCAGCGGCGGGCGATGCGGCGGTTGTGCTGCCGCCACTCGCGTTCGGCGCCAGCTTCTTTCACGGCACGCGGCTGGCGGGCACCGTCGCGTTCTCGGGTGAGGAGACGGCCGTGACGGCCGGACTGGTCGCCGAAGCGTGCGTGGAGTCGGGTTTCCGGCGGCTGCTCTTCGTCAACGGTCACGTTGGCAACGCGGCCGCGCTGTGGATCGCGTGCGACCGCTTCCGGCGGGAGTTTCGCGACCTGCGGATCGGGGTCATGCAGTGGTGGGACCTGACGCCCGACATCGCGCGGCGGGCCACCGAGGATGCGGCCGACTGGCATGCCAACGCGGCGGAGACCTCGATCATGCTGGCGCTGCGCCCTGAACTCGTCGACACCGACAAGATGCGCGACGCCGATGATCCCGATCGCACCGAGGGCGCCGTCTTCCGCTACGCGGTCCAGGATGTCTCCACCAATGGGGTCACCGGATACCCGTCGCGCGCGTCGAAGTCGATGGGCCTCGAGTTGTGGCACGACGTGGTCGCGGCGGCACGAGACCTCGTCGAGCGCGCCCACACCGAGAAGCCGCCACTTGGCTAAAATCCACGCCATCGGACGACCACGCAACAACACCGGCACCGCGCCGACGACGTCACCCCGTGCCGACATCGTCAACGCGGCGACGAAGCTGTTTTCCGAAAAGGGTTATGCCCAAACGACGATGAGCGATATCGCGCGCGCGTCGGGTCTTCAGCAGTCGTCGCTGTACTACGGGTTCCGCACCAAGGAACAGCTGCTTGTGGAGACCCTGCTGGTGAACAGGGCACCGCTGAAGTTCATCGCCGAGGTCGGCGCGGGGTCCGGCTCGCCTGCGGTCAAGCTCTACCGGCTGCTGCGGTTCGACACCATGCAGCTGGCGCTCTCGCCGATCGACTTCAACGAGATCCAGCGCATCGCCCACGACCAGCGCACCGAATTCCACCAGTTCTGGACGGATTACGAACGGCTCAAGGACTGGGTGGTCGACCTGATCGGGGCCGCGATCAGCGAAGGCAAGTTCATCGACTGCGACCGCGAGGAAACCGCGGGCCTGCTGCTGAACTTCGACGAGGGCGCACAGAAACGCACCCGCTTGCACACCGATGAGGGCGACCGCGCCGAGGAGGCGATCCGTGTCGGCGAGCAAGTCGCGATCATCGCTGTCCGCGGGCTGCTCAAACGCCCGAGCGAGATCGCCAGGATCAGCTCGCAGGCCGCACAGTTCGACGACGCGTCGATCGCCCTCCGTGTCAGTCGGCCGCAGCCGGACTGACTACTCGCGCCCAGCCGAAACCCAGCTCAGATCTCCGAACCGGTTGCCAGACACCGACGACGCGGCGGCGTTAAGGGTATCGAGCTGCTCCGGAGTCAGGACCACGTCGACCGAGCCGAGGTTCTCCTCCACGCGGGAGGCCCTGCGGGTACCCGGGATCGGCGATGAGCCGACGCCGAGAGCAGCCGCGCGATAGCGCAGCCACGCCAATGCCACCTGCGCCGGTGTCGCGTCCTGCTGTGCCGCGACGGCCTTGATGACCTCGACGACCGCGAGATTGGCGTCGAGCGCGCCCTCTGCGTACCGCGGCATGTTGCGACGGAAGTCCGTCGGCGCCAGATCGGCGGCCGACTGGATCGTTCCCGTCAGGAATCCTCGGCCCAGAGGCGAGTACGGCACGAAGCCAACCCCAAGCTCGGCGGCAGCACGCACCACGTTTTGCTCGACGTCGCGGCTCCAGATCGACCATTCGCTCTGCACGGCGGCGATCGGATGCACCGCGACGGCGGCCCGCAGTTCGTCGGCGGTCACCTCCGACAGTCCGAGATGGCGGACCTTGCCTGCCGCCACCAATTCGGCCATCGCACCGACGGTTTCCTCGATCGGTACGCCGTGGTCGCGGCGGTGCATGTAGTAGAGGTCGACCACGTCGGTCTGCAGTCGCTGCAGGCTCTCGTCGATGCTCTGCCGCACGTACGCGGCATCGCCGCGGGCGTTGAGCTGGTTGAGCTTGCCGGCCGCACGGTCGGCCGGGTTGCCGACGATGCCGAATTTGGTTGCCAGCGTGACCTCGTCGCGGCGGTCGGCGAGGAGTTTTGCGATCAACCGCTCGTTGTCGCCGCCGCCGTAGACGTTGGCGGTGTCGATGAACGTCACGCCGAGGTCAACGGCTCGATTCAAGGTGGCCAGCGATTCGGTGTCGTCGACCTCGCCGTACACCGGCGTCAACGCCATGGCACCGAAGCCGATTGCACTGACGGAGAGTTGATCGCCCAGCTCAACCGTGGGCGCAGAGTTGGCACTTGTCATGGCGTGTCCTAACGGGTCTGTACGAAACTGTATTCCGACACGGTCCGGCCCGGAAAGTGCAGCCCAGCAGCTTGCGGCCGTGGACGTGACGTTGTTGCAACCGTCATTTCCTTTCGCGCCGAGCATGGCCGCCCTAACCTGTGAAATACATCACGGAGTGGAGGCATCCATGCGGATCGCGGACGTATTGCGGAATAAGGGTGCGGCGGTGGCGACCATCACCCCAGAGACCTCGGTCGCCGGGCTGCTCACCGAGCTCAACTTGCACAACATCGGCGCGATGGTGGTGGTATCGCCCGACGGGCTGGTGGGCATCGTGTCGGAGCGCGATGTCGTGCGCAAACTGCATGAACTGGGCGCCGAGCTGCTGAGGCGGCCGGTGTCGGAGATCATGACGACGTTTGTGGCGACCTGCACACCCGACGACTCTGTCGACCATCTCAGCGCGTTGATGACGGAGAAGCGGGTTCGACATGTCCCCGTAGTCGTGGAAGGCAGGCTGATCGGGATCGTCAGCATCGGCGATGTGGTTAAGACGAGGATGGAAGAGCTCGAGGCGCAGCAGGAACAGCTGCAGGCCTACATCACCCAGGGGCGTTGACGCCCTGGTGCCGACCGACATCGACGTGCGGCACGCGCAGAAGTCAGATGTGCCTGCACTTTCTGCCACGCTGGGCCGCGCCTTCTACGACGACCCGATTATGAAGTGGATGCTGCCCGACGATGCACGCCGGGCGAAGGCGCTGCCCCGGATGTGGGCCACGATGACGCGGCATCACTACCTGGCAGGCGGCGGCGCCGAGGTCGCCACCAGTGGCTCGGACGTCGGAGCAGCCACGCTGTGGGATCCGCCGGGGCGCTGGAAACAGACGCCGATCGAAGAACTGCGGATGGCACCGGCGTTCCTCATGGCGTTTCGCTCGAGGATGGCCGGTGCCCAGAAAATCGCCGACATCATGAAGGAAAAGCATCCCGAGGAGCCGCATTGGTATCTGTTCGCGATCGGCAGTGATCCGACGGTCAGGGGCGGAGGCTTCGGCCAGGCGCTGATGCATTCGCGTCTGGACCGGTGCGATGCCGAGCATGCGCCCGCCTACCTGGAATCGACCAAGCAGGAGACGGTGCCCTACTACATGCGGTTCGGCTTCGAAGTCATCGAAGAGATGACGCTGCCGGGCGGCTGCCCCAGCATGTGGCCGATGTGGCGGGCGGCCCGCTAGCTCCAGGAGAATTCGGCACGCAGCCGCGTGGCGACCACCTCGAACGTCTCCCGCTCCAGGATCGCGCCCTCGCGGCGAATGCCTTCTTCCGGCACGTCGAGCACCCGGTCCAGCCGCACCCAGCTTTCCCTGCTTTCGTAATCCCAGCTTCCGCTGCCGATGCCCACCCAGTTAGGGTCGGTGCGGTGGTGCTCCTGGCTGGACAGCATCAAGCCGAGCAGCGTGGACCGGTCACGGCCCACCACGAGCACCGGGCGATCCTTGCCCTTCGTTGGGTCGTCCTCGTAAACCACCCAGGTCCAAACGATTTCGCCGGGATCGGCGCGGCCGTCGAGATCCGGCGCGTACACCAGCCTGCGGGCCCGGTGGGCGGTCGGCACGAAGTTCTGGCTGACGGGACGGCCGGAGGTGATGGCGGGGGCATCGGAGCGAGGGCCAGTTCCGACGATCACGTCCAGACCTAGCCTGATGCCCTGCTGGATGCCGCGCTGCAGGGTGTCGGATTGCTGCAGCTGCTGACGGATGAATTTCGGCGCCTCGTTGAACACCAGATTCTCGGTGATGTCTAAGAGCCGCTGAAACGGATTCCACGGCGGAGCCATGTCACCACCATAACGACGCCGGCGTCGCACGATTGTGTCGAGAGGGCCTCGCCTCGATACCCTGGTAACGCATACGATCCGTCCCACCAGGAGATTCCCATCAGCAGTTTCGCCGACAAGACCTTCACCGCGCCGGCGCAGATTCGGAACTTCTGCATCATCGCCCATATCGATCACGGCAAGTCGACGCTGGCCGACCGGATGCTGCAACTCACCGGAGTCGTCGCCGAGCGGGATATGCGTGCGCAGTACCTGGACCGGATGGACATCGAACGCGAGCGTGGCATCACCATCAAGGCCCAAAATGTCCGTCTGCCATGGAGTGTCACAGCAGGTGGGGTCACTGAAAATTACGTCCTGCACCTGATCGATACGCCCGGTCACGTCGACTTCACCTACGAGGTGTCCCGTGCGCTCGAGGCCTGCGAGGGTGCGGTGTTGTTGGTCGACGCCGCCCAGGGTATCGAGGCGCAGACGTTGGCAAACCTCTACCTGGCGCTGGACCGCGACCTGCACATCATCCCTGTGCTCAACAAGATCGACCTGCCCGCGGCCGACCCCGACCGGTACGCAGGCGAGATCGCTCACATCATCGGCTGCGAGCCGGGTGACGTGCTGCGTGTATCGGGGAAGACTGGCGACGGCGTCGCGGAACTGCTCGACCACGTGGTGCAGGAGGTGCCCGCACCGACAGGGGATGCGGATGCTCCGACGCGGGCGATGATCTTCGACTCGGTCTATGACACCTATCGCGGTGTTGTGACCTACGTCCGCGTGGTCGACGGCAAGATCACCCCGCGCGAGAAGATCAAGATGATGTCTACCGGCACCACCCACGAGCTGCTGGAAGTCGGCATCGTGTCCCCGGATCCCAAGCCGTCCGTCGGCCTCGGAGTGGGGGAGGTCGGCTACCTGATCACCGGCGTCAAGGACGTCCGCCAGTCGAAGGTCGGCGACACCGTGACGAGCGCGCGACACGGAGCAACCGAGGCGCTCACCGGTTACCGTGAGCCGAGGCCGATGGTGTACTCCGGGCTGTACCCGGTCGACGGCTCCGACTATCCGGACCTGCGCGATGCGTTGGAAAAACTGCAGCTCAACGACGCGGCCCTGGTCTGGGAACCGGAGACGTCGGTGGCGTTGGGGTTCGGCTTCCGGTGCGGGTTCCTCGGGCTTCTGCACATGGAGATCACTCGCGAGCGGTTGGAGCGCGAGTCCGATCTGGACCTGATCTCCACGTCGCCGAACGTGGTGTATCGGGTGGTGAAGGAGGACGAGTCGGAGATCGTCGTCACCAACCCGTCGGACTGGCCCGATGGCAAGGTTCGTGCCGTCTACGAACCCGTCGTCAAGACGACGATCATCGCGCCAAGCGAGTTCATCGGCACCATCATGGAGCTCTGCCAGTCGCGCCGCGGGGAGCTCGGTGGGATGGACTACCTCTCGCCGGAGCGCGTGGAGCTGCGCTACACCATGCCGCTCGGCGAGATCATCTTCGACTTCTTCGACTCACTGAAGTCCCGCACTCGCG
>JAVXWV010000494.1:0-5384 GCA_032230775.1 Mycobacterium sp.
ACGGCGAGCGTGCGCCCGACCGTGTACACGTCACTCGCGACGGTAGGGCCGGTCTCCGCGATCTCGGGCGCCTGATAGCCGATAGTCCCGAAGAGCGAGCTTTCCTCGTCATCCATGGCGATGACCGCACCAAGGTCGATGAGCTTGAGCTGCTCGTCGACCTGCATCACGTTGTCCGGCTTGAAGTCGCAGTAGGCGAGTCCTTGGCTGTGCAGGTAGCCGAGTGCGGGCGCGATCTCGACGATGTAGGCCACCGCCTGGTCCGGGGGAAGCGGAGCATTGCGGGCCTTGCGGATCTGCTTCAGCGACGTGCCGCCGACGTATTCCATGACGATGTAGCCGACCGGGACGCCTGCGCTGTCGACATGCTCGACGAAGTTGTAGATCTGGACGATGTTCGGGTGTTCCACCGCGGCGAGCGCGAAGACTTCGGCCGCGGCGGCAGCCATGGCGTCGGCATCGCTGGAGTTGATGAGGCCTTTGAGCACCACCCACCGGTTGCGCACGTTATGGTCGATCGCCAGATAGATCCAGCCAAGGCCGCCATGCGCGAGGCATCCGTGCACTTCGTACTGCCCACCCACGAGGTCCCCCCGAGAAAGCTTGGGGACGAAGGAGTATCGCGTTCCGCACTCGGTGCAGAAGCCCTCTGGGCGTCCGCGCTCTCCGTCCCGTCCACGTCCGACAGGTTGGTTACATCGGGCGTTGCCGCAGAACCGGTTGCGCTCCGGTACCTGGGGGTCGGTGAGGATCGCGGCGGCCGGATCACCCTTCGGGATGCGCGGCATGTCGACAATCCCGGCGCCAAGGCGGCCGCGACTGCTCGTCCCCATGGCCGACCCGCTGTGCCCCGTTCGCGGTGATCGAGCTGTCGAAACGCTCGGTGTCAGCGAGGTCGCGAGACCTTGCGTCGGTGTGCCGGTTGCGGGTGCCGTGCCGCAAAGTTCGCAGTACCCGTCGACGACGAGTCCGCCGCAACCCGGCTCCGCGCATTTCATGTCGTCTTCCTCGATGCGACTTCCTTTGCGCGGGAAGCGAGTTCGCGGTCGATCTCGTCGGTGGCAAGCACAGTCATGGTCAGTCCCGGTACTCCGCCTTCGGTGGGCCAGGCGATGGGCCGAAGCTTCGCAGATGGGCGTCGTAGAGGCGCTCCCATGTGCCGTCGTCGCGCATCTGTTCGAGGACTCCGTTAACGAATCGAACCAGGTCGCTGTTCTCCTTCTTGACGCCGACCCCGTACGGCTCGACGCTCATGTCGGGACCGACCACCTCCACGTTCAGGTGATCCTGCGCCTCAAGACCCGCCAGGACCACATCGTCGGTGCTGATCGCGTCGGCCTGTCCCTGCTGGAGCAGCAAGAGGCAATCGGTCCAGGTGCTCACGGCGAGCAATGTCGGCCTGGGGTCCAGCGCGAACAACCTCGACAATGAGGTCGTGCCCGACACCGCACACACTTTCTTTCCTGAAAGTGCTGCAACAGAATCGATTCCCGAACCCTTCACAGCGAGGATTTTCTGGTGGGCGTAGTAGTACACCGTTGAGAAATCCACTTTCTGTTTGCGGTCGCAGGTGATTGTGTAGGTCCGGACTACCAGGTCCACCAAACCCGACTGCAAGAAGGTTTCCCGTTGGGTCGCGTCGACAACCCGGAATTGGATGCGGTCTGGATCGCCGAAGATGTGGCGGGCGATCTCTCGGGCGAGGTCGATATCGAAGCCCTCCGGCTGGCCCGAAGCCGGATTTCGAGAGCCGAAGAAATACGTGTTCTGGTCCACACCGACGATTAGCCGGCCGCGCTGGAATATCGCCGCCATCGTCGAGCCCGGTGGCATGGCGCCTGAAGAAGGCAACGGCCCCGGGCGCAGGCTGGCCTCGGGATCACAGTCCGCATCGCCGGCAGCCGGCGCGGTGGTGACTTGCTGCGTACCGGCCGGCCACGCCTCGACCGGTGCGACCGTCAGCGGCGCAGGCGATGCCGAGGACTCGCATCCGGCGAGCGCGAGGGCGAGCGCCAGCAGCGCCGTCACAACCCGCGCCCTCATAGGAACTCCTTGAGCCGTGGCCACAACCCGACGACAGCTACCACTGCACCAACCACCATCAGCACAAGCGTCCCCGTTGGACTCCACGCCAACTGCGCGCCCGCTGCGGACACCCGATCGCGGAGCGTGGCGCGCGTTTGTTCGATCTCGTTGCGCAAGCTGCTTTCCGCGGCGGCGAACTGCGCAGCCGAGGCGTCTGGCTCGGGACCGATTGCTTGCGCGACCGCGACGTTGTAGTCGCCTGCCTCGTAGGCCTCCACCTGCTTGCGGTGACTGGCCCTCCATTTCGCTACGGCGTCGGCCGCCGCCGGCGGCCCCGTACCGAGCAGCGCGGCCACCTCATCCATGTGGCTGGAGAACGACGCTTCTCGGGCCGTGATATCGCCACGCGCGATCAGTTCTAATGTCTCGTCGGTCCGGGCCTGCTGGGCGATTATGCGAGCCTTCGCCAGTTGCCCGAATCTTGCGGTGCCCTCGGTTTGGCTGTGCTCGATGTTGCCTGCCGCCAAGCGGGTAGCCACCACGATCCACCCGATGACCAGCAAGACCGCGGCCGCGGTGACGATGAGCCCCAAGTTGAACTGCCGGTTCGTGCGGCCGACCAGGATCACCGAGCCGACGACAATCGCCGCCAGCACGAGTCCCAGCAGCACGAGACCGATCGTCGGCAACGTGCCCACGGCGCGCTGGTCGTCATTGAGCGTGGCGAGGTCGGCGGAGTAGATCTTTTCTGCACCAGGGAGCAGCGCGGTCTGCATCAACGTCGACGCTTCCCGCAAGTACGCGGACCCGATAACAAATCCCTGTCGGTCGTTCGCCCGTGCCGACTCGACCAGCCCTGTGTAGGCGGCCAGCTTCGCCGACATGTCCGCCACCGCGGTGCGGGCCTCCACGTCGGTGGTCCCCGCGGTCACATCCGCCAGTGCCGACGCCGCGTCAGCCAAGGCTTGCTTGTAACGCGCCCGCATCGCCGCCGTTTCGATCCCGCCGGATAGGAACGCTGATGCCGCGGCGGCGTCGGCGGCCGACAGAGCGGCGTAGAGCTTCTGCGCCGAGTACGCGAGCGGCTCGGAGCGGTCGAGAACCGCGTTGTGCTCGGCGATCAGACCGTCGAGCTGGGCTCCGCACACTAAACCCGCGAGTACGCAGCAGGCCGCGACCGCGACTGCGATCGTGCCGACGACACCAGGCGTAGTGCGGGCTAGACGTCGCACCCACGCCACCGAATCCCGCTCATCCATCGTGGGCGGAGACCCCATGTCGTTCACCCCTCCATTCAAGAGCGTAATCGCAGAGGGGCGTCACGTCTTGATGTCGGGATATCAGATACTCAGCTGTGACCTGGGCCTTCTCAAGGGGTGCGCTTGCAGCGCAGCTGGTTTGCTGGGTGACGTCGACGCCGCCGGGTTCGCCAACAGCGTCCGACCCGGCGTCTACGACATCCACTCACCGCGCTCCGCGCGTGCCGAGTGTGGAGAAGATGACCTTTGTCGCTGCATGAGGCACTGAAATCGGTTCCCGCCGAACGGCTCTGGGTCAATCCGGACTGCGTCCTGAAGACGCGTACGACTGACGAGGTGACGGCTCGCTGCACCAGCCTGTGATTGGGGCACGGGGGTGGCGGCGGCGTTCGTCGTCACCCCCTCGTGCGTAATCACGGTTTGCAAAGGTCAAGCATCGGCCACCACCATCGCAGCGGGCGGTTATGCCGCTTGGTTTCGCGGCCGTCCGCTATTTTCAAACCGTGAGCGAACCGGATGCAGACTCCTCGGTCGAGAAGGCCCTGGCTGGCGGGGCTCTGCAACACATCGGTTGGTATCGCTTCTATTTCGGCGATGAGCGCTGGGAGTGGTCGGACGAGGTCGCTGAATTGCACGGCTATAGAGCCAGAGCCGTCACCCCGACCACCGAGTTGGTGCTGTCCCACAAACATCCAGACGACCATGCGCAGGTTGCGGCGACTCTCGATGACATCCGCCGAACACACAAGCCGTTCAGTACCCGCCATCGCATCATCACCGTTCAAGGCGACACCCGCGACGTGGTCGTCATCGGTGAACGCTTGCACGACGACAGCGGCGAAGTCATTGGTACCCAAGGCTTCTACATCGACGCCACGCCCACGGCTCAAGCACGTGAGTCCAACATCACTGCGGCTTTGGCCGAGTTGGCTGATCACCGCGCCGCCATCGAACAAGCCAAGGGTGTGTTGATGTACGTGTACCGCATCGACGCAGAGGCGGCGTTCGAAGTGCTGCGATGGCGCTCGCAAGATCGCAACGTCAAGCTGCGTGCTCTAGCTGAGCAAGTTCTGGCCGACGTCGGGACGCTCACACATGACGAGCATTCGCTGCCGTCGCGCCCGGCATTCGACCAGCTGCTGCTGACCGCCCACCGACGCATCAACGCCAACGCGGCAGACGAGCTGACTTAGGCGCAGGGCTCGTTTGTGTCGACCGGGGATAAGACACAGAGAATGAGGGCAAAGTCGACCCGTCACCTCCTTCTGGTGCGGGCCGAATTCGTTCAGCACGGCGGTGGGGTGAAGAGGGCCCAGCACATATTGGGGCCTGCACAGTCGGCAACCGGCGTCGACAGAACGCAAGCGGCTGGAAAGGCCTCTGAAGGCTGGCGCCTATGCCATCCTCGTGATCAATGATCGAGGGGACACAGATGATCTCGAGGTTCGTTGGGCGACTGGGCGGCGTACTCGCGTGCGCCGTGGTTGCCGCGTGCAACGCGTCGCAACCCGCCGCCCCCTCCAACACAGGGCCGGAGGAACTGAACTACACCCGACAGATGCCAACCATCGCCACCGGTGACTTGGCCGCCCGCGGCACCGTGGCGAGCTCATCGGACCAAACGCCGTTCGATTTAAGCGAGCTGCCTGCCGGCTCAACGGCACACACGATGGTGTACCGATCGATATCCGGCATCACTGGATCGCCCTCCGTGGTCTCCGGCGCGGTATTCACACCGCCGGGCGACCCACCCCCCGGAGGATGGCCTGTCATCGGCTACGCCCATGGAACCGTTGGGGTAACCCCCGACTGTGGGCCAACCGCGGATTCCCGCCTGCTCGGCGACATCACTTCGGTGGCGATACAGCTCAAGCTCGGCTACGCGGTGGCATACACCGACTACGCGGGTCTGGGCCAGCCCGCCGGGTCAAGCCAGGACGCGGCGACATCACATGCTTACCTGGAGCCAAAGTCGGCCGCGTTCAACCTCATCGACGCGGTGCGAGCCGCCCGCGCGGTGGTGCCGCAGCTGTCGTCGCGCTGGGTGGCATTGGGATCGTCGCAGGGCGGCGAGACCGCCTGGGCGGCCGCCGAATATTT
>JAVXWV010000430.1:0-3163 GCA_032230775.1 Mycobacterium sp.
CCATCGACCGCTTTCTCATATTCGGTGATGTGCCCATCGGGAAAACCGTACATGGATACTTCGATGGACGTCATGAGCGCCAGCCCCAGCACCGCGATGGCGCCGACTACACACGCGATTATTGCGAGGGCCCTCATCGGCACCGCGTTTCCCCGCGTTTTCAAGGCAGCAACTAGTGGTCGCGCCGGAGGTCGGCCAGACGGAGAGCGCCGGACACCAACACGCGCCTTGCGAACCGCGGAATTCGGTCCATGGTCGATTCCTTTCGAAAAGGCGCCGCCCGTTGGTGTCGCCAGTGCGGTCAGTACAGACCGTCGAGGTGGCTACCGATCCCAAACTAAGCCGCTGACCGACACCGTCACGCGGGGCCGGGCGGGCCGCCGAGATCGTGACGTTTGCCTAGCTGCGGCGAAAAGCCCGCCGCCGCAGGCTGGCTGCGACGGCGGGCTTTCGAACGTGTTCAGCCGGCCATGAACTCGGTGTATGCCGAGGCCAGATCCGGCGGCAGCACGGTCACATTGCACTGACGCTGCGCGTCACCGATGGGCGCCAGAATGCCCCGCAGGTCGTAGTACTCCTGCGGGTGGCCGGTGAAGTAGCCGCGTAGATTCGCCGACGCCTGGTCCCGGGGTTGGCCCATAGCGGCCGTCACGACCCTGTTGGTGTCGGGGTGAGCGTCGAGGTAAGCGCGCGCCGAGCCGGTGGTCGTACTGACGGTGTTGGCCAGTGAGCCGGCATCGCACTGCTGCGGCGTAGCCGAGGCGATCGGCGCGGCGATGGTTGCCCCGGCAAACCCCCCGAGAAGCCCGCCAGCACAGATACCGATGACGGTGCGGCGCGCGGTGATACTGCTGAACTTCATGATCATTTCCTTCTTTGACATACGAACAGTTCGCTGATTTCCCGACCCGAAATCCAAGTTAGCGCAACATAAAATGGGGGCGCCCTTGCCGCAGCGCTGCCAGAGGGTGCTTGCAGCCGCACCAAGCCGTCCAGAGCTCGGTTTGGCCCCGATCCGCGCTCATATCGCTGAGCCGACCCTCAGATATCCGCCGCGATCTTGAAAATTCTCACACTTTGCCCGCTTTCCTTACTTGATCGTGATTTCGATAGTGATCGAATTGTTATGTCATGCGGGCTGATTCAGCGTCCTGTGCTACGGGTAACGGATAGGTGGCGCAAGCCAGAAATCGGGAATGTACGTGGCGCCTGGCCGTCCACGCCGAGCGCCGCACACATCCGGAATAAGGCGACCGGAGTCACGCCCCAATGACCCTGACCAGTAGGACCGGATCGTCAACGAACAATCCGCACACCCCGACGCATCGGATGACCGGTCTGCGGGTATTTAGCCTCGGTGATTTCCGGTATGGACCGCAGCCACCTTGGCCCTTCGCGCCGATTGATTGTCGCAGGACCCTTGCTGCTGTTCGTCGCCGTCGCCCTGTACGGGCTCGAGTTCAGTACCTGGCACGCCTATGTCACGCAAATCGACGCGATGGTGTACCGGTTCGGCGGGCAGCGTGTACTGAACGGGCGGGACCTGTACTCGACCGGGATCTTCGGCTCACACCGGATCCTGCTCTTCACCTACACGCCGTTTGCCGCGCTCTGCTTCATTCCGTTGAACCTGTTGACGCTGCCCTGGTTGCGAGCACTGTCGCTGCTGTCGGCCGCAGGCTTGTTGGCCTACTCGATCGACCGAATGCTGACCGCGATGTCGATGCCGCAGCGACGAGGGCGGTGGACGCTGACCGCATTGCTGCTGGCCCTGTGCCTGTGGTTGGAGCCGGTGCGGTACTCGATTCAACTCGGACAGATCAACCTGCTCATCCTGGCGGTCGTGGTCGCCGACCTGCTCGGGCCGGCCCGCCGCAGATGGGCCGGTGTTGGTATCGGTGTCATGGCCGGCATCAAACTCACACCGGCGATCTTCCTGCTCTTGTTGTTCCTGATCGGCCGCCGAAGAGCTTCCGCGGTCGGGGTAGTTGCTTTTTTCGCCACCATCGCCGCTGGCTTCGCGACCCTTCCCGGGGATTCGATCAAGTACTGGCTGGGCGGTGAGTTCGACGACCCCCATCGGGTCTCGCCCGATCCAAGCCTCAGCAGCAGCGTGCAGGGGTTGTTCATGCGGTTTCACTACCCGGTGTGGCTCGCGATGGTCGTGTCGGTGTCATTGGTCCTGGCGTGTCTGGCGATCGCCGTGCGTGCATGGCGGCAGGACAGTCCGCTACTGGCGGTCAGCCTCGTCGGGATGGGCGGAGCGGCCGCTTCGCCCTTCAGTTGGAGTCATCATTGGGTCTGGGTCGGTCCTCTGGTCGTTCACCTCGGCTATCGCGGATACGTAACGGGATCGGTCGGAGCGGTGCGGGCGATGTGGCTGCTCTGGGCGCTGACCGCCGGATGGTTGATCTCCCTGCACGGGTGGGCCCCGGCTTCAGGGATGGTCGCGCTGCGTCCCGGCGGTGTGTGGAACGCGTTGCTGCCCAGCGCATATGTGTTGTGCTTGCTTGTGGCGCTGTGCGTGTCAGCACTTTGGCTGCGGCGCGAGACGTCACGGCGACCAGGCGTCGTGCTACCGGGATCCTCACCGGCAGGTGCCCGCTTGATCCAGCCTGACAAAACGTTGACCTAAGCGCGGGCGCTGTGCCGTTCGACTTCGGGACGTCCGCTGATGAAATGGACGAGTTGCTGACGATTTATGGCTGGTCACTCACTGCTCACCGAGGAGTTCGCGCGGGTGGAACGTGACGCGTATGCGTTCGATCTTGCCGTCTCGCAAGTGCATCCAGTTCGCCGCCGGTATCGGAGGGGCGTCGTCTATATACAGTTCGAAACAAGTCAGTACATGGCCGCCCTCGCAGCGTCGGCCAGCGTGATTGCAGTGCCGGCGGTGTCCATTGGTCCGCGGAAGGTCGCATCCTCGGCGAGGAACGTCCGGTATACCGGATTGTGCATGCGGAATCGGGGTATATCGCCCACATGACCGTTCGGGTGGGCACCTCTGGATGGTCATATGACCATTGGCAGGGCGTGCTGTACGAGCCGGGTCTACCGCCAGCCAAGCGGTTGTGGGTGTACACACAGGAGTTTGACACCGTCGAGCTGAACGCCAGTTTCTACCGCTGGCCGGCCGATGCCACGTTCGCCCGGTGGCGGGACC
>JAVXWV010000572.1:0-3672 GCA_032230775.1 Mycobacterium sp.
GCCCACGGGCCGATCTTTGACCCCGACGCCTTAGCCCGGCGCGCCCAAAACCTGCCGGAGAAACCGAAAAGAACGATCACCACCCCCAGCAGGGGCTTGACCGGCCCCGATCCTTCAGGGATGACCTTCGAGGGTGTTGTTGCACTTGGCGAAGCCGAGGCAGGCTGGATCGGTTGATCCTGGGGTTGGTCAGATCGCCAGGACGAGCTCGTCGAAGGCGGCCATCACTGGCAAGGTCACCGGTTCGTCAACGCCGAGTTCGTATACGCCGCGGCGGATGTTCTGGATGAACGCGTGCCCGGTGATGATGATCGGAGCTGACTGATCGGGTCTGATGCCCCTATAGATGTCAAGCCGCTGACGGCTCGGCTTGGGGTGGGGAGGTGATGATTTGGTAGATCTCGCGGGCGAGGTAGCGCTTGAGGCAGCGGATGGCTTCGCGGCGGGTTTTGCCTTCGGTGATGCGGCGGGCGAGGTAGTCGCGGGTGCGAGCGTCGCAGCGCAGTCGGCAGATGGCGATGCGGTAGAGCGCGCAATTGGCTTGTCGGTCGCCGCCGCAGTTGAGGCGGCGACGGCTGGTTTTGCCGGAGGAGGCTTCCAGGGGGTTGACCCCGCACAGGGCGGCGAAGGAGGCCTCGCTGTGCAGTCGGTCGGGGTTGTCCCCGGCGGTGATGAGCAGGGCTGCGGCGTTGTCGGGACCGACCCCGCGGCGGGTCAACAACCTCGGGCAGTGCCTGGTGATCGTGGTGGTGATGTGGCGGACAAGGTCGCAGATTTCCGCGGTCAGTTCCAGGATGCGCCGGGCCAGCAATCGCAGGGTGTAGACCGCCGCGCTGGTGACATCTGCGGGTGTGTTGGCCTCGAGCTGCGCGCAACGACGGATAAGCATCGTGTTGGTCAGGCCCGACAGCGCCTCACGCAAGGCTGGATCGGCCGCCACGAGTACGGCTTTGAGTTGATTGATGGTCTGGCTGCGGGCCTTGACGGCAGAGTCTTTGGCCATCTTCAACATCCGCAGCATCTCCACCGGCCCGTCACCGGTCTTGGCGCTGCCGCTAGCACGGCCGCTCAGGACCGCCCGGGCGGCGGCTTCGGCGTCGAGGCTGTCGGTCTTGCCCCGGCGACGGCGGGTGGCCTTGTCGGGTGCGTTGACCTCGATCACCTCGACCCCGGCCGCCCGCAGGTGCCGCGTTAGCGCTGCACCGTAGGACCCGGTGCCCTCCACCCCGGCGCGCCGCAGTACCCCGAACGTGCCCACCCAGCCCACCAACGCCCGATAACCCGCCGCGGTAGTCGGGAAGTTGGCGGCGCCCACCAGCACCCCCAGCGTAGTAATGACCGCGGCGACGTGCACGTCGCTGTGGGTATCCACCCCAAGTATGACTTCGTTGGCGGCGCTGTCGTCCTGGTCACCTGACACCAGTGGGGGCATGCTGGACATGGTCATTTGTCTCCTGATCGCCACGGAACGGATGGCCATCGCCGGGCCGGCGTGGGCGATCAGAACTGTGACGGTGCCCTGTTGACGGCAAGGCCCCTAATCGGGACACGCCCACCCGGTCCGGCGGCAGCAAGCACCACCCCAAGCCATGGCCGACAGATCAGTCCCAAGGCATGTCAGCCAGTTGCGTCGCGGGTCAGACCACGACCTGGGATGGCACGCCGGCGATCTTCACACTCCAACCCGGCCCGGGGGCGGCACACGCCGATACTCACAGTTGCGTCGGTGAAGAGCAAGATCAGGCAGGCTTGGTCTATGCGTCGTCGCTCTTGTCGGGTGCCAGCATTGAGGTCCAGCTTCGCGGGATTTCGGTGCCCACCGGATGTGATCACGCTTGCGGTTCGCTGGTACCTGTGTTACGCCCTGTCCTATCGTGATGTCGAAGAGTTGCTGGCCGAGCGGGGCATCACCGTCGATCACGTAAGCGTGTACCGGTGGGTGCAGCGGTTCACGCCGCTGCTGATCGACGCGGCACGACCTTGCCGGCATGCCCCGGTGATCGGTGGTTCGTCGACGAGACGTACGTCAAAATCGCCGGACGATGAGTCTATCTGTACCGGGCGATCGACCAGTTCGGGCAGGTCATCGACATCCTCGTCGCGGAGAAACGGGATCTAGCAGCCACTCGCCGGTTCTTCGCCCGTGCGCTGGAGCACGGTCCATCACCGACCGAAGTGACCACCCACCGTGCGCCCGCCTACCCGCGGGTGCTTGATGAGCTGCTGCCGGCCGCCCGTCACCGAGCGGTACACCAATAACCGGATCGAGGCGGACCACGGCCGCCTGAAATCCCGACTGCGGCCCATGCGCGGGTTGAAGCGGCTGCGCTCAGCGCGAGTAATCAGCGCGGCACACGCCTTCGTCCTGAATCTCCACCGCGGTCATTACGAACTAGCCACCGACATCGATCCGCGGCATCGGATCCCGCAAGCCTTCACCGAACTCGTCCTCGCCGTCTGAGCTATGCACCGCAGCACCCCAACCGCGCCCACCACGCGACAACGCAACAGCGCCGAGGCGGCAGTAGCCGCTGGCTCGATAGACGTACAGCCCGAGAAGATCCACTCAGCCGCAGATGTCCGGATGCGTCGCCAAGAAGTCCTGAGCGTGACCCACCGCCGCAACTGGGTAGTGATGGATGAGGCAGCTTTAGCGCGAGTGGCCGGCGGACGCGAGGTCATGCTGACACAGCTCCAACGCCTTCACTCCGCAGCGAGGCGACCGAACGTCACCGTGCAAGTAATCGGCTTCGAGTATGGCCTCCATCCCGGCCTTACCGGGCACTTCATCCTACTCGAGATGGAAGGCAGTCTGCCCGACGTCGTCTACAAGGAAGACCAGCTTGAAAGCTCAGATTCGAGCCTTGAAGAAAATCTGCGGTTCACCCGCCGATTATGGGACTCGTTACGTGCGCTAGCACTAAGTCCCCGTGATTCCCTTGACCGCATAATGCAGTACGCCGAACGGCTCGCAAACCAACTTCCCCCGTCCCGAGAGCAGCTTCCCCGGAAGGAACGCACTAATGCCGGTCCCTGACGTTGACGACTTGAAGTGGATCAAGTTGAGCCGTAGCGCTGGTCTCGCCGCATGCGTTGAGCTCGCTCGGACCGGCGACATGATCGCTTTGCGTGACTCGAAGACTCCGGAGATTCACCTCTTCTACACCCGCGCCGAGATCGATGCCTTCCTATACGGCGCGAAGCGCGGGGAGTTCGACCACCTACTTCACCGCACCGACTGAGCAGCGAGTCGGCCCCGCTGGTCCCCGCTCCACAATGCCCTGTGTGGCTGGACCTGCAGCGGGGTTGATGGGCCACACCGCAACCGGTGGCAGACGTTGCCGTGACTGTGACGGTGACCACCATGTGGACCTCCTGTAGCAGGATGGCATGAGCCAAAGGATCAGGCTCAACCCTGGACAAATTGCAGGTACGGGTGGGTACTGCTTGCGACTACGGACAGAAGGCTCCGTCGCCGTCCCCTGTCCAGTCCGAGCATCACGTTCGCGAGCCGCGGTGGGATCGGTCTTTGGTCTCATCCGTCTACGTTCGCCTACGTTCATTGGTGTTCGGATTAATGCGGCGATGCAGGTCGCGGACGTTAACGGTATCCAACGAACTATCATCCCTAGTCCTGAAAATCGGAAGGTCGTCGGTTCACCAGCGGCCGCA
>JAVXWV010000690.1:0-3103 GCA_032230775.1 Mycobacterium sp.
TGATCAACCGGTAGATGAGCATCGCGGAGATGGCGGCGGCCAGGGTCATTCCTGACGACACCAGGCCGGGCACCAGCACGGCCTCGACCACCAGCAGCCCGCCCGGCATCAGCGGGATCGCCCCGACAGCGCGCGCCGCCGCGTACGCGACCGTCACGCCCGCCAGTGACGGATGCCCTCCGGTGGCAAAGCACGCGAACAGAAGACACGCCACGTCGGCGATCCAGTTGAACAGCGACCAGCCGAACGCCTGACCGAGTGCACGCCGCGACAGGCTGACCGATTCCAGCTGGGTCAGCGTCTCGCGCCACTTGTGCAGGCCGGCGTCGGCGGGCTTGCCGCGCAGCGAGTTGACCCACGACAGCAGACGTACCCCGATGCCGTCGATGAGTTCGGGGCGGGTCGCCACCGCCTGGGCCAGCAAGATAAGCGCGATGAAAACGCCAAGCGAAAAGATAAGCGACAGTGGGTTCTTGCTTGCGCCCAGCATGAACGCGCCGGTCAAACCGAGCAGCGCCAGCCCGACCACCTGCAGCGCGCCCGACATCACCAGCTGCCACGACGCGACAACCGGTGACGCGCCCCAGATCCGCTGTTGGCGGTAGATGAACGTGGCCGATAGCACCGGGCCACCCGGCATCGTGGTGGACAGCGCGTTGCCCGCGTAGAACGCGGACTCCGAACGCCACTGCTTGACCGTGACGCCTGCCGACCTCAGCAGGGTGCGTTGAATCTGCGCGAAGCTGTGCATCGACGACATCGCCGCGACCATCGCCGCCAGCACCCACCACCAGTTCGCCGAGTAGACGCTCTTCCAGGCCTTTGCCAATTGATCCCACACCAGCACGAGCTCGACCGTGAGAACGACGGCCGCGACGCCGATGATCACCCACCGCAGCCACCAGTACTTGCCCCTGGTAGGCCGTGCCTGGGCGCGAGCGTCGCTCGCCGGTGCGTCGTGGGACACGTCATTAGGGTAGCGGTGCAGGTAGCCCGGATATTGTCGCTCACGCAGGCGCGCCGAAGCCGATTCTCGAGATTCGCGGCGACGCTGCGGCCTGCCGTTACGCTACCGGCATGCCAGCTGGCCCTTCCGTTGATTCCGTCGCCGATCAATCCGTGACTCCATTGGTCCGCAAGACGGCCGCGTGGGCGTGGCGGTTGCTGGTCATTTTCGCGGCGATCGTCGCGCTCCTGTGGGTCGTGAAGAAGCTCGAGTTCATCGTCGTGCCCGTCGCGTTGGCGACGATGCTGGCCGCGTTGTTGCTGCCCGTCGTCGACATCCTCGATCGTCGCGGCGCCCCGCGTGGCGCCGCGGTTGCGCTGGTCCTGCTCGGCGGCATCGCGGTGGTCGGCGGAATTCTCACCTTCGTCGTCAGCCAGTTCATCGAGGGCGCACCGGCTCTCGTTCAGCAGGTCAGCACCAGCATGAAGGGCGTGGGCGACTGGCTGACCAGAGGCCCGCTCCATCTCGACCAGGCGCAGATCGAACAGTTCCGCAAGTCTGCCGTCGAGGCCTTGCAGAACAACCAGGAAAAGCTGACCAGCGGTGCGTTGTCCACGGCGGGCACCGTCACCGAGATCGTCACCGGCGCGCTGCTGGTGCTGTTCACGCTGATCTTCGTGCTGCAAGGCGGGCGCAACATTTACGGGTATGTCACCAAGATCTTCCCGGTGAACGTGCGGGAGCGGGTGCGAGACGCCGGGCGGGCGGGTTTCCGGTCGCTGATCGGCTATGTGCGCGCGACGTTCCTGGTTGCCCTCGTCGACGCAACCGGCATCGGCACCGGCCTGGCGATCATGGGTATCCCTCTGGCACTGCCGCTGGCGTCGCTGGTGTTCCTCGGCGCATTCATCCCGCTCGTCGGTGCGGTGATCGCCGGATTCCTCGCGGTCGTCGTTGCGCTGATCGCGAAGGGTTTGGTCTTCGCGCTGATCACCCTCGGCTTGATCATCGCCGTGCAGCAGCTGGAAGGCCACGTGTTGCAGCCGCTGGTGATGGGCCGCGCGGTGTCGGTCCATCCGCTGGCCGTCGTGCTGGCGATTGCAGGCGGCGGCGTGTTGGCGGGCGTCGTCGGCGCGCTGCTGGCGGTGCCGACAGTCGCGTTCCTCAACAGTGCGATGCGCGTGCTGCTGGCCGATGACCCCGCTGCCGAAGAAGCCGAATTGGAGGCTCAGGACGGACCGATCATGAAGGCTGACGCCGACGACGTCGCTAAGCCTTAGAGTCTGCCCTCGCGACGCAGTAGATCCTGCGCGCTCAACCCACCCCCGCGGCGCTTGGGCTCGTCGTCTTCGTGGGTGTTGATCTTCCCGGTCGCTTCCGGATCCTGTTTCCGCGGCGTCGGTATGGCCGTGGTCGCGTCGTCGTTCTGCGGCCGCGGACGTCCCCTGCCCTCGGGTGGGGTCCCCTGCGCAGGAATCGCGGTCGTCGGCTCATTGCCCGGTTGCGGGCGAGGCTGCCTTGGCCGCTGCTCGGGCATGGCCCGGGTGGCGTCAGCCGACGGTCGCGCAGGAGGCGGCGCGGGCTGCCCGCCCGCAGGCGCCGTGCCGCGCAATTCGCCTAGCCACGACTCGATTTCGCGTTCCTCGCGCGGTGCAGCAGGCGGCCGAGCCGGTCGCTGGGTGGCCCCTGTCGCGTTGCTTACCGCGTTGCGGACGGCGTTCTTGGCCATCGACAGGCGGGTGGTCTGCGGCTCATCAGGAGACGCAGGCTGCGGGCGTGCGGTCGGGATTCGCGTCGTGCCCGCACCCGAAGGGGCGTTGGCACGCGACGGCGTCGCGATCCGCGTCGTCGCACCCGGTCGCGAAGCGCCATCGGCAGCCGGATGTGTCGGGTCGTGGGGCGCCCTCGGCCGCGGCGCCGATCCGCCCGCGCCGACCAACGCGTCGTGGTTGTCGCTGGGATCGCGCACGGCGGGACGCTTTCGCTCGTCGGGCAGCTCGGTCTCGCCGAGGCCAAGGCGTTCCTGAATGCGCTTCATCCAGCGCGGCGCCCACCAGCAGTCGTCGCCGAGCATCTTCATGATCGCGGGCACCAGGAACATCCGGACCACGGTGGCGTCCAGCAGCAGGGCGATGAGCAGACCGAAGGCCAGGTACT
>JAVXWV010000809.1:0-5154 GCA_032230775.1 Mycobacterium sp.
GCTGGTGAACTCCCCGATCGGCACCGTCGTGGTGGTGATGTCGCCACTCAGCGCCCACGCCAGTCGCGCCAGATCCCAGATGTGGTCGCCCTGGTTGACGGTGAGCGCGCCGATCGCGGCATGGGCCATCGGGTACCAGCGCAGGGGGTTGAGCAGCACCGCCGGGCTGGCGGTGCGATGCAGAAGGGCCGACATGAAATGCCGCTGGTTGATCATCCGGTCCAGGTCGGCGCGCGGGGTGGCGCGGCTGCGCACATAGCCGAGCGCATTGCGGCCATCCAGTTTCTGGCAGCCTGCGGGCAGGTCGATGCCGGCGAGGGGGTCGCTGATCGGTTCGGCGGGGCACATGGTCACTCCGCCGACCGCGTCGACCAGGACGGCGAAGCCGTCGAACCCGATCTCTGCGTAGTGGTCGATCCGGATCCCGGTGGCCTGCTCGACGGTCTGCGCCAGCAGCGCGGCGCCGCCGAAGGTGTATGCCGCGTTGATCTTGTCCTCGCCGTTGCCGGGAATCGGCACGTACGAGTCCCGGGGGATGGACACCATCGTGGTTGGCGTGCTCGAACCGATGGCGGGGACGTGCACCAGCAGGATGGTGTCGGTGCGGCCGGCGCCGAGGTCGTCGCCAGTAGTCAGCTCGGCCTTCTGCTCCGGGGTCAGGCCCTCGCGGCTGTCAGAGCCGACCAGCAGCCAGGTGGTGCCCTTGCCCGTGGCAGGCCGCTCGGGGTAGTCGGCCAGCGCCGGGACGCGGTGCAACGACGAGTCAATCCACGCGCCTGCCCCGACCACTGCGATGACGAACACCAGTAGCAGCGCCAATACGATGCGGCCCCAATGTCGTTTGCGGCGGGGCTTTTTCGCCTTCGGTGGTGGTGGCGGCCTCTGTGCTACCGGTGGGGGCCGGTGGGGTGGCCTGCCTGTCGGCGGCGGGGCCGCGGGACGTGGCGGTGGCGGCGGGCGCCGCGGGGGAGTCTGCGGGTTCGGCGACCACGGCTGAGGGGCCGGCGGCGGTCGGTAGTTGGGGTCACGCCGGATCACTTGCGACGGCTCCCGGCGCGCCCTCGGGTCGGGACCCCCGGACCGCGGTCGGTTGTCGTTCACCCACTGAATCTACGACAGCCAGCCGAGGTGGCCTGCGGCCAACGCGTAGCCGACATAGGCGACCGAGTCGATTACCCCGTGCGCGATGATCAGCGGCCACAACCGCCCGGTTCGCCGCCACACATACGCAAACACCAGTCCCATCACTACATTGCCCAGCCCGGCGCTGAAGCCCTGATACAGGTGGTATGCCCCGCGCAGCAGGCCGGATGCCAAGAGCGCGGCCACCGGGTTGACCCGCAGCTGCCGCAGCCGCGTGAGGAGGAACGCGACAACGATGACTTCCTCTGCCCAACCGTTGGCGAATGCGGTGATCAGCAGGACCGGTATCCGCCACCAGGTGTCGTAGAGTTCCGCAGGCTCAACGGACGCGCTGAGCCCCAACGCTCGGGCCGCGAGGTAGAGCCCGAGCCCCGGCACGCCGATCAACGCAGCGAGTCCGAGGCCGCCAAGTAGGTCCGGCTTCCATCGCAGTCGGCCCAGACCGATCTCGCGTGGGCCAAAGCCACTGCGCCACAACAGGTATACAGCGAGGAATCCCCACGCGACCAACTGGAACGCGACCGCGAGATTCAGGCCGAGGTCGATCAGATCGAACGGTGATCGACGCGGGTTGAGTGCCACCCGCCGCCCGGCCAGCCCGAGCAGCACCGCCTCGATCAACTGCAGTAGCGCGGTGTAGGCGCTCAGCCCGAAGGTGAGCGCAAGGACGACGACGATCTCGATGCGCAGTCCACGCCGCTGCGGCTCGGTCGGCTCGTCGGGCGTCCCTGTCACCGGAGATACGGTAGCGGCAGCGGGACCTAGAGTCGTCGCGCACGCAGCCCGTTGAGGAACGGGCAGCCCATCAGGATGCGGATCGCCTGGCTGAGCCCCGTCACGTCGTCGACGAGTTTGGCGAACGGCAACCGCACGTCGTGATCACCGTCGTCGCCCTCCACGCGCAGTTGCATGCCGTATCGGTCAAGGCCCAATGGCCTGACCCGGCCGCGGCGCAACGGCATCGGCAGCCGGGTGGCCAGCCGGTCGACGACCTCGCGATGCGCCGACTCTATGTGCTGCAGCCAGAACGACTCCATCGCGCAGAACGGGTCAGGGCTGGCTCCTAATAGCGTGCTCACCCCGACCGACTCGGCGCCGGTGGAGTCCGCGACCACCACCGACTCGATCTCCAGTCGCACCAACGCATAGCGGGTATCGGCAACGGAGTCGGAAATCACTTGGAGCAGTGCGGGATTGGGGTTTTCGACGGCGATCAGGTCAAGGAGGGCGGCGACCTCGTCGACGGGAACTGCGTGCAGCCGCCCACGAATCCACACCAATGAGCGCACCGGTTCACGCAGCGGCAGCGGGGCGTAGTCGGTCATCTCCAGCACCGCCTGTACTCCCGCAGTCCCTGCGCCGAGCACCATCCCGTCGAGTGGCTCGTCGCCAGGCACCGTGATCGCAAACGATCCGTCGTCAAGCAGGTGGTGCACCGGCGAGGAGATGGGCTCGACGCCCTCGACGGCGAGCATGGCGCCACCGGCCCGCACGCACGCGCTGCGGATTCTCTCGGCCGTCGTCGGTGCCGCCGCTGTCGTCATCGCATCGCCCTTAGAAGATGAGGTAAGCCTAACTTAACTAGGCGGCTGCTTGAGACGCAAGGCCTACCGATGCGACATCACGGGCAGCCTGCGCAACAACCGATAGGGTTGAAATGTGCCGCGCATCGCCTATCTCGGACCCGAAGGGACCTTCACCGAAGCGGCTTTGCTGAAGATGGCCGCCGCGGAAATGGTGCCGTTGACCGAGTTCGAACCATTCGCAGCGGGCAGCCCCCCGGCGGCGCTGGAAATGGTTCGCGCCGGTGACGCCGACTATGCCTGCGTGCCGATCGAGAATTCGATAGAGGGATCTGTGCTGCCGACACTGGACAGTCTCGCGGCCGGGTCGCCTCTGCAGGTCTTTGCCGAGTTCACGCTCGATATCGCGTTCACCATCGCGGCGCGATCGGACGTCGCCGAGCCCGCCTCGATCGCCGCATATCCGGTGGCGCGTGCGCAGGTAGCGAGATGGGTTGCGAAGAACCTTCCCAAGGCCACGTTCCAGCCTGCCGATTCCAACGCCGCAGCAGCCGTCGATGTGGCCGAGGGCCGCGCCGATGCCGCCGTAACCACCGAATTGGCCACAACGCGCTACGGCCTTACGGCGCTGGCCACCGGTGTCGTCGACGAGCCCAACGCGCGCACCCGGTTCGTGTTGGCAGGGCAGCCGGGACCGCCGCCGGACCGCACGGGAGCCGACCGTACGTCGGTGGTGCTGCGTCTCGAAAACGTCCCCGGCGCGCTGGTGTCGGCGATGACGGAGTTCTCGATCCGCGACATCGACCTCACCCGCATCGAATCCCGGCCCACCCGAATCGAACTCGGCACCTACATCTTTTTCCTGGACTCCGTCGGCCACATCGACGACGTCGCGGTCGCCGAGGCACTCAAAGCGCTTCACCGTCGTTGTGTCGACGTGCGCTACTTGGGTTCGTGGCCGACAGGAGCAACCCCCGGCGCCGCGCCGCCGCGGCTCGATGAGGCGTCCCGCTGGCTGACGCAGCTACGGGAGGGCAAGTCGTGAGCGGGCGGCTGGTGCTGGTCCGACATGGACAGTCGTACGGCAACCTCGACCGACGCCTGGATACCAGGCCGCCGGGAGCGGCGCTGACCGACCTCGGACGCGATCAGGCCCGCGGCTTCGCCCGTGACCTGCCGCAGCCCGCAGGCATGATCGCCCATTCGGTGGCACTGCGCGCCGCTCAGACCGCCGAGGCGATCACCGGCGAGCTCGGGCTGCACACCCACGAACTCGAGGGCATCCACGAGGTACAGGTGGGTGAGCTCGAGGACCGCAACGACGACGACGCGGTCGCCGCGTTCGAGAGGGTCTACCAGCGCTGGCACCAGGGCGATCTGGACGTGCCGATGCCCGGCGGCGAGACCGGCAACGAGGTGCTCGACCGCTATGTGCCAGTACTCACCCAGCTGCGGATGCGCTACCTCGACGACGACGCGTGGCACCACGACATCGTCGTGGTCAGCCACGGCGCGGCGATCCGGCTGGTGTCTGCCGTAGTGGCGGGCGTCGACGGCAGCTTCGCCCTCGACCATCACCTGGCCAACGCCGAATCCGTTGTGCTGGCGCCCATTACCGACGGGCGCTGGAGCTGCTTGCAATGGTCGACCCTGACGCCGCCGTTCTACCCGGAGCCGGATGTGCACCCGGTCGAGGATGCGTTGCAGTCAGCCGACCCGATGGGCTGACTCGAGGGCGTCGCATGTGCACCCGAGCGCGTCGCAATCGAGGCTGAGTGCGTGCGCCACCTCAGGGGTGACGCAGCCGTCCTCGGTGCATTCGGACCGATGCCAGGCGTGGTGAACGACGCTGCCATGACAGTGCTCGAGCCCCGCAACGCACTCGCGGCATTGAGCTGTATTGCTCCTTGCGTCCGCACCACGGCTCATGGCTCGTTCATAGCGCGAGAAGACGCAAAAGGCCCCATTTCCGCGGCGTGTCGGGGCACTTTGCGTCTGCTCGCGCAGTTAGCCCCAACCCAATTCGTGGAGCCGGTCGTCGTCGATGCCGAAGTGATGGGCGATTTCGTGGATTACCGTGATCGCGACTTCGTCGACGACCTCTGCCTCGTCCTCGCACACCTCGAGCAGCGCGTCGCGGTAGATCGTGATGGTGTCGGGCAGCGAGCCGGCGTACCACGAATCCCGTTCGGTCAATGCCACCCCGTGATACAGCCCGAGCAGGTCGGGTTCGTCGGGATCTCGGTCCTCGACCAGCACCACGACGTTGTCGATCGCCGCCGCGAGCTCGGGTGGAATCAGGTCGAGTGCGTCGGACACCAGCTCGTCAAACCGTTGCGGGCTCATCCGCACGGCCACGCGGCTACTGCCCTGGCGGCGGCGATGGCGGCAGGGGTTCGCCCGGCGGTGGCCCCAAGGCAGGCCCGGCATCAGGCGGAGGGGCAGCGGGGCCGGGAGGCGCGCCGGGACCCTGCGGCGGGGCGCCGTC
>JAVXWV010000821.1:0-4077 GCA_032230775.1 Mycobacterium sp.
CACCGCGGGCGACGAGCTGCTCCTCGGCGAACTGGCGAATCGTCTCAAGCATCGAGTATCGGGTCCGGCCCAAAGATCGGTCAGCCACGAGCAGGGACTTGCGCACCAAAGCGTCGAGCAGATCGAGAATGGAGTATTCGTCTGGCTCGTCGGATCCGGCCACCGCGCAGGCACTTTCGAGGTCGAACCCGCCCGCGAACACCGAACACCGCTCCAGAAGCACCTTTTCCGTCTCACCGAGCATGTCATAGGACCAGGCGACCGCGTGGCGCAGCGTCTGGTGGCGTCCCAAGCTACGCCGCGAACCGACGAGCAACTTGAAACGATGATCAAGACGATCACGCACTTCACCGGCGGTCATCGACGCCATCCGCGAGGCCGCCAGCTCGATGGCCAGTGGAATCCCATCCAGGCGCTGACAAATCTCGGTGACTGCGGCGGCTTCGTTGCCGTCGACCATCGAGAAGCTCGGCGCAATACCTTGAGCGCGTTCAACGAACAGGCTCACCGCCGCAGAATCGATTCCCGCTGCCGCGTCCAGAGCGGATACCGGCCACACTTGCTGTTCGGCGACCCCGAGTCCTTCTCGGCTGGTGGCCAACACCCGCACCGTCGCGGACTGCGTGAGGATGGCCTGGATCAGATCGGCTGCTGCATCGAGCACGTGCTCGCAGTTATCGAACACCAACAGCCGGACCCTGCCCTCCAACGCGGCGGCCACCGACTCAGCCACGGTCGTACCCGGCTGCTGGGTAATGCCCAACACCGCTGCCACCGCGTCGGGCACCGCCGCCGGATCAGTAACCGCTGCGAGTTCGAAAACCCAAACCCCATCCGGGAATTCATCGCCCAGTCGCCCCGCGACCTCCAATGCGAGTCGGGTCTTGCCGACCCCGCCCGCACCGGTCAACGTGACTAACCGATGTGTTCGGACCGCTGCCGGTAGCTCGACGACCTCCGACTCACGCCCGATGAAGCTGGTGTCCATACGCCGGAGGTTGCCGGGATACACATCCAGCGTTCGCAAGGGCGGAAAGTCCGTCCGCAGGCCCGATGCTGTCAGCTGAAACACCCCGACCGGATTAGGCAGATCCCGTAACCGTCGCGGCCCTAGATCGACAAGGTCTACCCCGCTGAGCAGACTCGCCGTCGACTCGGCCAGCAGGACCTGACCGCCGTACCCGGCGGCCATCACCCGTGCGGCCCGGTTGAGCACGGTGCCGAAGTAGTCCCCGTCCCGCAGCTCGGCCTCGCCGGTTGCCAACCCCATCCGCACCGGCAACTCAAGTGCCCGCTGCGCTGCCACCGCGGCATCAACGGCAGACTTCGGCGAGTTGAACGCGGCAACCACCCCGTCACCGGTGTGGCTGAACAAGAAACCCTCATGAGCCTCGATCGCTGTGCGCAGCACCTCGTCATGTGCGAGCAGGGCCACCCGCATCGCTTCTGCATCGGCTTCCCACCGACGAGTCGATCCCTCGATGTCAGTGAACAGGAACGTCACGACCCCCGAAGGCGGGTCCTCCGCGGACACCCGCACAGAATGTCACACAAAGCCCAGTTCAACGCGGCAATCGTGACTGAAAGCCGTGGTGGACCGGATAGTCACGGCGGGAACAGCCAATTCCACTTTGGGCATTTTCGGTCGACTATGCGGTGTCGTCAGCCGTCGGCGGGCTACGTTACGGCCATGTATCTGATCACGGGCGCGGCTTGGGCGTCGGGCAGGGTCAGCGACTCGGTTGTGGAGCTGCTGCGGGACAAGGGGGAGCCGGTCCGGGTGATCGTGCGCAGCGGCGATGGCCGCGCGAATCGGTTTCGCGAACTCGGGGCCGAGATCGTGGTTGCTGATCTCACCAATCCGGTCGACGTGGTCGAAGCGATGCGGGATGTCACGCGGATGTTCTTCAACACTCACATCTCGTCCGACTACCTGCAGGAGGTCGCGATCGTCTGCGCGGCGGCCCGTGAGCTGGGCGCCCTGGAAGTGATCGTGAACATGTCGCAGATGACGGTCGCGCAAATGACCCTGACCAGCAGCGAGGAGTCCCGCCAGCAACGGCTGTTCTGGCTCGCCGAGCAGACCATGAACTGGTCGGGTGTACCGGTGGTTCACGTGCGTCCCACGGTGTTATTGGACAACCCGCTATTCACGGTGTTGGCCAGGCGATCCGTGCGCGAGCACGACGCGCTGGCTTTGCCCTTCGGCACTGGGCGCACCTCGCCGATCGCCGCCGAGGACGTGGCGCGGGTGGTCGCGGCCCTGCTGCTCACCCCGCCGAAGGCGGGGCAGGCCTACGGGCTGACCGGCCCGCAGGTGCTTGACATCAAGGGTCTCGCCGAGCAGTACTCGCGCGCCCTGGGGCGCACGATCCGCGCGGAAGACATTCCCTACGATGACTGGCAGCGCCAGTACTTGCGGAACTCGGGGCAGTCCGACCTCGTTCAACAGCATCTCGCGACCGTGGTGCGTCTGCATCGCGAGAATCGCTACGACCGCTCCACTGATGACGTCGAACAGGTCACCGGTCAACCCCCGCAGACCGTCGAGCAGTACATCGGCTCGCACCCCGACCTGTTTTCCTAGATCCGCTGCAATTCGGACTTTGGTGCGCGGGCGGATCGGCGGCACGCCCGGCGCCCAGTGCGGCAACGATCCGAGCACCTCTGGAGATGGGCGTCGACTTTCGAGACTCTCGTAACTCGTCTATTTCGAGACGCCAGTACGGGGAACTTATCGCACCCCGAGGGCGCGGAGGTGTTCGATCATGGTGTCGACGGCAGCTTCGAGGGGGGTAGTGTCGCGGCGCACCTGGCTGAGCAGTAGGCCGCCCTGGATGGCCGCCAGCATCGCGAGCGCCAGGTTGTCGACCTCGGTGCCGTCGGGTAGTTCGCCGCGAGCGGCAATGGCCTCGAGCCCGTCGCGAATCATGGTCTCCCACCGAACAAACGACCGTGCGACCTGCGCGCGGGCCAGCGGGTCGATTTCGGCGAGATCGTTCGCCAGCGATCCGATGGGGCAGCCGCCGGCACAGCCCAGCCGCCGCATCAAGTCGACCATAATGTCGCGCCATCGGCGCAGGTCCTCAAGGCATTCCAGGCGGTCCAGACCCATATGCTGAACGGCGAGGACCCTGTCGGTCTGGAAGTCGATAACTGCTGCGACCAGGTCACCTTTGGCGGCGAAGTAGTGATACATCTGCGAAGTGCTCACGGCAGCGGCTTCCTGGATGTCCTCGATGGTGGTGCGGGCTACCCCACGCTGGTGCATCAGTTCGGCGGCAGCGGCCACGATCCGTTCTCGGGTCGCGCGGCCCTTGGGGGTCAGCTTCTCTGGTGCAGTGGCATGCATCGGAGCGGCTTTCTACTGGTGCGATCGCATGCGGTGTGTTGGGGTGCGAACTGACCCGTCACATCAGCCTCTCGTCCATCTCGTCATGGTCTTCACACCATTGGATCCCGATGAAAATGGAGTGTCAACTCCAAAATATGGTGCGCCGATGCTCAACCGTCATTTTTGGAGTTGACACTCCATTTTTCTGGATGCAAGCTCGCGTCGTCTCGCAACTTCGAACCCTGCCGGAAACCGTTGTGTGGCACCGGCACACATCTGAAAGGCTCTTTGATGACGACCGCTGCTAACACCAATACCACCACGATCGCCGATCGCGTCGCCAAGATGGACGCGGGGAGGGCCGGCCAGATCCCCGATGAGGTACTCGGTGTGTTCAGCGCCGAGCAGGCCGGCCTGGATGCCCGCGGCATCCCCACCGGCATCGCCGAACCCGGCGACACGCTCGGCGATTTCGACCTGCTCGACGTCCACGGCGCGCAGGCCTCACTGTCGGCCGCGCTGGGCGGGCGCACCGCGGTGGTCGTGCTCTACCGCGGCGCGTGGTGCCCCTACTGCAATTTGGCGCTGCGCGCCTACCAGGACGACCTCGTCCCTACACTGGCCGACAAAGGCGTTGCGCTGGTGGCCATCAGCCCGCAGAAGTCCGACGGCTCACTGTCGGCCCAGGAGAAGAACGCGCTGACCTTCACCGTGCTGTCCGATCCGGGCAACAAGATCGCCAA
>JAVXWV010000823.1:0-5835 GCA_032230775.1 Mycobacterium sp.
GCCCACACCCAGCCCGGCGCCGGCCACCGACAACTCACCGACCACCCCCGCCGGCCCCGCCCGCACCCACCCATCCAGCACAAACACCGCCGCCCCCGGCACCGGCGCACCCAGCGGCGGCGCACCCGACCCCGCGGAAAGCGGCGCACTCATCGCCGCATACACCGTGGTCTCGGTCGGCCCGTAGGCGTTGATCATCACCCGCCCCGGCGCCCACCGATCCACCACCTCGACCGGACACGGCTCACCGCCCACCAGCAACGCCGCCGGCCCCAACCCCTGCGGGGATAACACCCCCACCGCCGACGGGTTCTGGGTGAGCACGCTGACCTGTTCGCGGACCAGCAGAGCGTGGAAGTCGTTCGGTGAGCCCGCCACCACTTCGGGCACCACCACCAGCCGCCCACCGCGCAACAGCGCGCCGAAGATCTCCCACACCGAGAAGTCGAACGCATAGGGATGACACTGCGTCCACACCTGCCCCGGCGGCAGGCCAGCATCCAAGGACTCCTGCAGCTGGGTCAGGTTGTGGTGGGTGATGGCCACCCCCTTGGGCACCCCGGTGGTGCCCGAGGTGTAGATCAGGTAGGCGATATCCTCCGGGTCCGGCGCCGGTGGTGCCGTGCTGGGTTGGCTCTCAACAGCGGGATCGTCGATATCGACGACCACCACGTCAAGCCCGTCGAGCCGGTCGGCCAGATCCGCGGTGGTGATCACCGCGGTCGGCGCGGCATCGGCAACCATGAACCCGATCCGGTCCGCCGGTAACCCCGGATCCATCGGCAGATAGGCCGCCCCCGTCTTGAGCACCCCCAGGATCGCCACGATCGCCTGCGCCGAACGGGACAACAGCAACCCCACACACCCACCCGGGCCCACACCACGCCCGGCCAGCGCGTGCGCCCACCGGTTAGCGGCCTCCTCCAGCTCCCGGTACGTCAATGACCGGTCCTCACAGCTGATCGCCACCGCGGCCGGAGCCCGGGCCACTTGCTCGGCGAACAGCGCGGGCACCGACACCGGCGCACTCGCCGGCCGCGTCAACACCGCCCGGTTACCGATCTCATCCAACCGGGCGCGCTCACCGGCATCGAGCACATCCACCGACGACAACGACCGGCCCGGATCGGCGGTCATCGCCACCAACACCCGCACCAACCGCTCTGCTAAATCGCAGACATCACCATTCGAAAAGAATTGTCCAGCACCCGCCGTGCTGAGAAAAAGCCGATCATCATCCCTAATAAACCACAGCTCAAACTGATCCTCGAGGCCAGAATGGGTCACGGTCCCCGATCCGGCAGCACCAGCAAAATCCGCTAAACGTGTAGTCGGAATGAAATTGACAATCACCCGATTCGACGCCTGCCCGGAGCCGCGGAAACGCGCCTTATGATCAATAGCGTGAACCGGGAACCGCTGATGCTGCAGCGCTTCTCGCATTCGCGCGTCGACATGTTCACAAAAACTCGCAACCGCCAACTCCGGCGACGCTTTCAACACCAGTGGCACCACCCCGGAAACCATTCCGGGCACCATCTGTGTCTCCGGACGCACACGCCTGCTTACCGGAAAATCGAGCACCACCTCCGAACCCTCAACGTCGCACCCACGCACCAACAGCGCGCACGCCGCAGTAATCACCGACGCTCGACGCACCCCCAAAACCTGCGACAACCGGCGGATCTCGGCAACGACGGAAGGGTCCAATTGCACCGGCGCGGAAGACTCACCGGGATCACGCCCACCCGTGGTGTGTGCCAACCGATAACGCGGTTCGCTTTCCGGCGGAAGGTTCGTCGTCCAATAGGCCTGATCGTCGAGATAATCATTGGACGCTTCGTATTCTGACTCGCAATCAATCAGATCACTCAACGACCCAAAAAAAGCCGGTGGAACCGGCGCATCGGAGGCAATTGCAGAATAAACAGCCGCAATCCGATGACAAACTAGACCAATGCCGATTCCGTCTACCACTATATGATGGCAGCAGACGAACAAATAAAATTCGTCGGCCCGTGTCTGCAGCAAAGCAAATTTGAACAGCGGGCCACTCAGCGGCATTAGCGTGCGTTGGATCGATGATGCCAGCCGATAGGCGTCCCCTACAGGATCCTGCGAGCCGGTGAGATCGTGGCAAGCAAGCTCAACGTCCGGGTAATCAATCACCTTTTGGAGAACCTGGCCATCGACCTCGAAAAAGGCAGCTCTAAGTGGTTCGGCCTCGCGCACCACTTGACCGATCGCCCGCTCAAGCAAACCAGGCTCTAGCGTGCCCTCGATTCGCCCCAGCATCCCCAGCTGCCACTTCGCACCGAAGCGACCCGTTTCCTGCGCAAGCCATATGTCCAGCTGTCCCCGCGTCAGCGGAAGGCCCGGATCAGCAAGTTCCATGCAGTTCCCCCGCCCCAAACGGTTTACCCAGCCCCGCCCGCTGCCAGCCTCTCGCGCAGACTCTTAGGCCATCTATCGGTCCAGTTCTGTTCGATGTAATCCAGACGCGTAGCGCGGTCCGCTTCGCCGCAAACCACCCGCAAGCCAGCTGGTACTTCGGCAAGCTCGGCCACAGGCTGTGCTGCTCCTTGTAATTGACCAAGGCGTAATAGCTGCTCTCGTCGTCGTCGAACGGAGTGGTATCCATCCGAGTACCTGTAACACGGGGTGTATAAACATCGCAGGGATTTGCGCCAGATCGCTGGCGAATGGGATTGCATTCAGGTAACCAATGGTGTGTATTCCGTGGACCGCGACGAAGATCGCGACGCCCCAGACTCCGACGACGGCCGGAGCATGGCGCGAAAGTCGTTGCCGCGCTTACCTTCTGCCGAGCAGTCTCGACATGCCAGCCCGCAGTGGATGCCGCCGAGACAAGCGCTAATTTATTTTACGCGACGAATACATTGGCGTTGAAAAGGGCCACCCGACGGGCAAGTTACTATTTGCCCCCTACGCAACGACCCTGGGTAGTCGGGACGCCGTGGCTCGAGCAGCGGGCAAGGTTACTTAGTTGTTGCTGTGAGGAGGCGGAATGTTTTCCTTCGGGCCGATCACCGCGCGACTACGCATCCCGTGCGGCGAGGAGTTCGTCATCGCCTTTGCGCGGGCCATCCTCACACCGACGTTCGGTGGCTCGACCACCCGGGTGCGGCTGTCGAACCGATTCGGCAGAGTTCCGTGACATTCACGCACGCGATCAGAGCGTCACCGTTGAACCCGGCCAGCAAGCTCTTTCGTCCCGACGATGAACGGCACGACTGTCACCGAGATCGACCGGCGCGCCAACACCTAGGCTTACTATCGCCTCCGCCGTGGCCGGTATCGGGCAGGGCCGCCTTGTTGTCAAGGTCGCGGCGGGCGATGAGTCTTTGCATCCGCACCGCCAACTAGTTCCCGCAATGGCCGACCCGCACGGCGCCTACCCTGCAGAATTTGCGACAGCATGGACGAGAAGCGCAGTAGACGCGGCCTGAGTCGGCGTGAGTTCATCGGCACCACCGCCGCCGCCGCGGGCGGTCTGGCGCTATCGGCGTGCGGATCGCACACTACGGGCGCACTGCCTCCTCCCGAGGACTCCGGCATTGACCACATCATCGTTGTGATGTTGGAAAACCGCTCGTTCGACCACTTCCTCGGCTGGGTGCCCGGCGCGGACGGAAAGCAGGCCGGCATTCGACTTGTCGACGTGGCCGGCGAGGCGCACGAGTCTTACGACCTTGCCCCGAATTTCCAGAACTGCCGCTTCGCCGATCCCGACCATAGCTACGAGGGTGGGCGCCGCGAGATCAACGCCGGGGCGATGGACGGCTTCCTGTTGACGCAGCCGCAGGGTGACACGTTTCCCATCGGGTACTACACGGGCGACAGCCTTCCATTTTTCAGGGGCTGCGCCGAGAACTGGACCATCTGCGATCGCTACTTCAGTGGCATCCTCTCGTCAACGACACCCAATCGCATCTACATGCACGCCGGCCAAACCGACCGGCTGTCGAACACAGTGGACATGTCCACCTTGCCGACGGTCTGGGACCGCATGCTGGAGAAGGGCCGCAGCGTCGCCTATTACTACGTCGACGTGCCATATACGGCGTTCTGGGGCGACAAGTACCGGGCCTTGTCGAAAGATTTCGAGATGTCCGACCTGGCCGCCGACATCGCCGCAGGCAAACTCGCAAACCTTACGTTTATCGACAACGTGGGCACCGAGTTCGAGGAGATGTTCGGCCTGTCCCGCGACGATCATCCGCTCGCCGATATCCGCGACGGCCAAGCGTTCCTCAACGAGGTCTATGACATCGTGCGTCGCGGCCCGCGCTGGGAACGCACGCTGCTCGTCATCAACTACGACGAGTGGGGTGGCTTCTACGACCACGTGGCGCCTCCGTTCGCGCCGGTCTCGGGAGCGGAGTCTGCGCTCGGCAACGACGGCCGCCTTGGCTGTCGCGTGCCGTGTGTACTCATCGGCCCGCGTGTGCGGCGCGGCCACGTCGAGCACACGCAGTTCGACCCGAACTCGATTCTGAACCTGATTGCCTGGCGTTTCGGTTTCGAGCCGCTGGGTGTGCGCGGCGGATCCGCCAATCTGGCCCTCGCGCTCGACTGGGACTCACCGCCGACGCTCGACGCGCCGGCGTTCGATGTGCCGTCCGGCCACTTCGGCGGCCTCTGCCTACCTCTGCCGATTCTGGCCCAGGCCGCCGGCATCTCGACGCCGACGCCGCCGCCGGACGTGCAGCCGCTGCCACTGGCGCAGCAGATCCAGCTGCCGCCGATCCCGGGCCTGGACATTCCGGAACCGCTGCACCGGCTGATCGACCATGAGCGAGAACTGGACTCGCTGCGAGACCTTGCGCACCACTTCGGTCTGTAGTCGAGTCACGCACGCGGGAAGCGCCGCCGCAACTCTGCGTTTCAGTACGGTTATGGCGCCGCCAAGGCGGCCGAACGCGCCGCCAAAAATCTGGCGCGCCCGGCTCTGCCGCAGCGACGCTCTACCCCCGATGCTTCCGGCTGGATGGATTCTCTGACCTGGTATGACGCCCCCTGGGGGCAGAACCATAGCAATTTCGACGCTACCGTCAATCCACCGTGAAAAGGGTCTAGTGTTCGGTGCACAACCCCGCCACGGAAGGTCGGATATGACGGTAGAGAAGGTGGCGACCACCGCTGCTGCAGATGACGAGTGTGTGGAATGTGGCTACGAACCGGAACTGAAACGAACTCTCGGCTCGTTTCAGATATTCGCGATCTCGTTCGCGTTCATCTCGGTGGCCGTCGGCATCTTCGCGACATACGACGACGTACTTCTGACTGCTGGGCCAGTCGGAATCTGGCTGTGGATCATCGTGGCGTTAGGGCAGACGCTGGTGGCGCTGGTGGTCGCGCAGGTCGCCGCCCGCATCGCACTCAGCGGCTCGTCGTCTCAATGGGCGTCTCGGCTGGCCAACCCGAAGATCGGCTGGTTTTTCGGTTGGCTGACCTTCTCGTATTTGGCGACCGGTGTGGTGTCATTGGACAACGCGCTGGCCAGCCAGGCCTTCATGCCGCTGGTCGGCCTGCAGGAAAGTGAAGACACCGCGCGGGTGCTCACGGTCGCGATCTTGATCGCTCAGGCCGTGCTGATCATCCTCTCGACGCGACTGCTCGGGCTGTTCACCTCCATGGCGGTGGGCCTTGAGTTGGCCATCATCGTGGTGTTGGTACTTGGTCTGGGCGCCGTCATGGTGTTCACCGGCAGCGGCGACATCGGCAACCTCACCTCCCGCGGTATCACCGCAGCAGACGCCAACTACTTCGCGATCGGCGGCGGGTTGATGGCCGCGACGATCATGGGCCTGA
>JAVXWV010000832.1:0-6720 GCA_032230775.1 Mycobacterium sp.
TCGGCATCGGCAAGTTCGTTCTGGGTTCGGAGGCGTTGGCCGTGCCGATCTGGTGGGCCTACGCCACATCACTGGTGCTCATCACGGCCGGATTGTTCTTCGGCCGCGCGCCTGTGCCGTCTACTACATCTTCTTAAGTGTCGACCACCCGCCAGCAGGCAGAACACGAGCCCATCGCCCGGGTTCTGCCGATGCTGTCGGTGCCGCACCTCGACCGCGAATTCGACTATCTGGTATCCGCCGAGCAATCGGACGACGCGCAGCCTGGCGTGAGGGTTCGGGTGCGGTTCCACGGGCGCCTGGTCGACGCGTTCGTCCTCGAAAGGCGTTCGGACACAGACCATATCGGCAAGCTCGGCTGGTTGGACCGCGTCGTGTCGGCCGAGCCGGTGCTTACCCCCGACGTGCGCAGGCTCGTCGACGCCGTCGCCGCGCGCTACGCGGGCACCCGCGCTGACGTGCTGCGGCTGGCCGTCCCGCCACGACATGCCAACGTCGAAAAACAACCGACCCCTGAGCCGGGACCGCTGTCCGTCAAACCCGTCGACACGGCAGGCTGGTCACCCTACGGGCGCGGCGAGCAGTTCCTTGCCGCCCTGTCCGACGGCCGCGCCGCCCGCGCCGTTTGGCAGGCCTTGCCGGGGGAGCAGTGGACAGACCGCATCTCCGAGGCCGCCGCCGTCACAGTGAATTCGGGCCGAGGCGTGTTGGCGATCCTGCCCGACCAGCGCGACGTTGACGCGTTGTACGCCACCGCAATTCGGCACGTCGATGAGGAGCGAGTGGTCGCGCTGTCTGCCGGGCTTGGGCCCGCGCAACGCTACCGCCGCTGGCTGTCCGTGCTGCGGGGGGACGCCCGGATGGTGATCGGCACCCGCAGCGCCGCGTTCGCGCCCGTCGCCGACCTCGGCCTGGTGATGGTCTGGGACGACGGCGACGACACCCTCGCAGAACCGCGCGCCCCATACCCGCACGCCAGGGAGGTGGCGATGCTGCGCGCCCACCAACTGCGCTGTGCGGCATTGATCGGCGGCTATGCCCGCACAGCCGAGGCGCAGGCGCTTGTGCGCAGCCGATGGGCGCACGACCTGGTCGCGGCCCGCCCCGTCGTGCGGTCACGCTCGCCGCGTGTCGTCGCGCTCGACGACAGTGGCCATGAGCAGGAGCGCGACCCCGCCGCCCGCACCGCCCGGCTGCCGTCGGTGGCCTTACGGGCCGCGCGGACCGCGCTGCAGGCCGGTCTTCCGGTGCTGGTTCAGGTGCCGCGTCGCGGCTACGTGCCCGCCCTGGCGTGTGCGCGCTGCCGGACCATCGCGCGCTGCAGACACTGCACCGGACCCATGTCGCTGCCGGCCCGCGACACCGCAGGCGCGGTATGTCGATGGTGTGGCCGTGAGGACTCGGCGCTGCGCTGTGCGCGCTGCGGGTCCGACGCGGTGCGCGCTGTGGTGGTCGGCGCCAGGCGCACCGCCGAGGAACTGGGTAAGGCGCTGCCAAGCATCTCCGTGATCACCTCCGGCGGCGACGCGATGGTGTCCGCGGTGCCGTGCGAACCGGCTGTGGTCGTCGCGACGCCGGGCGCCGAGCCGGTCGCCGCTGGCGGTTATGGCGCGGCCCTGCTGCTGGACAGCTGGGCCCTGCTCGGCCGCCAGGATCTCCGAGCCGCCGAGGACACCCTGCGGCGCTGGATGGCCGCTGCGGCGCTGGTGCGGCCCCGCGGCGACGGCGGCACAGTCGCGGTGGTCGCCGAGTCGGCGATCCCGACCGTGCAGTCGCTGATCCGGTGGGATCCGGTGGGGCACGCCGACCTCGAGTTCGACGCCCGCGTCGAGGTCGGTCTGCCGCCTGCCGTGCACATCGCAGCGATCGACGGCGAGCCCGCAGCCGTCAACGCACTGCTCGACATCGCCGAATTACCCGATACGGCGCAGCTACTCGGGCCCGTCGAGTTGCCGAGCGGCGCCCGCCGGCCACCCGGCGTCGCGGCCGACACCCCGGTGAGCCGGATGCTGGTGCGGGTGCCCCGCGACGGCGGACTGGCGCTTGCGGCGGCGCTGCGAAAGGCCACCGGTGTGCTCAGCGCACGCCACGATCAACAGCCAACTCGCGTGCAAATTGACCCTTTGCACATAGGGTAATGCGGACACGGCGACTTGCGCCGACCAGGAGGTGTCCATGGGGCGGGTGATCCATTGGCTGATCCCGTTGGCGCTCATCACTTTTGGACTGCTGTGGCCCGTGGTGTTAACCGGCTCGTCGGAGGCATCCGACATCGAGGACCCCGTCGTCTTCAGCAACTACAAGGCCGACTTCGTCGTCAACGGTGACGGCCGACTCGACGCGGTGGAGACCATCACCGGCGAGTTTCCCAGCGGCAGGCACGGAATTTTCCAGTGGTGGGACGTCTCGAACCAGAACAATGCAGGGCTGCGACAGAAGCCCGAGATCAGCTCGATTCTGCTCGACGGCGAGCCCGTCTCGTACCAAATGATGTGGGAGGGCGGCCAGCGGTTCCGGGTGGCCAAGATCGGCGACCCCGACCGCACGCTGACCTGGGGAACCCACGTCTTTGAGATCCGGTACAGCATCCCTGGCGTCCTCGACCCGGGAACCACCGGTGCCAATAAGACGTTCGCCGCATCGACAGGCCAGCCGTCCACATCGCCGTCGGTGTTCCTGTGGGATGTCGTCGGCAGATCCTGGAACAACAGAATCGAGCAGGCTGACATCTCTGTGACGCTGCCGGGCGACGTCGGCCGCGTCCAGTGTTCGGTCGGCCTCGGGGTGGGCCAGGAATGCCAGGACGTGGCTCTCAACGGGGACACCGTCAGGTTCTCTGCGGTCAACCTCGCGCCACGCACTCCGGTGACGGTGCGGGCGGGCGTCGACGTGCCGACACCACCGCAGGCCAGCCTGCCGTGGCCGTCGGCATGGGATCGCATCCTTGGCCAGTCGGTGATCGGCGTGGTGTGGATCGCAGGCGCCACAATGGCATTCGGGCTCGGCGCGTACCTGTGGTACCGGACCACCGTCGAGCCGTCGCCCGGATTTCCGCTGCAGTACGCCCCTCCGCCGGGCCTCGGGCCGGTGCAGACCGAATACATCCGCACCGAGACCGTCCCGAAGAACGGGCTCACCGCCACCTTGTTCTACCTCGCCGAGCGCAAGCTGGTCGACCTGCAACAGGTCAACGACAAGCAGTGGAACATCCGCGGCACCGCTGAGCGGGGTGCATGGGCCGACGTGGATCCTGTCAGCGTCGCGGTCGGGTCGGCGCTCAAGGTGATGACGTCGGGCGCCGACTTCGAGGCCAAACACACCGCGAAGTCCGGACAGAAACTCAGCAAGGCCAAGACCGACATGGCCAAGGCCGTCGAGAAGTGGGCATACGACAACGGGCTGATGGTGAAGGTGAAAAAGGAACTGTGGGTGCGCACCGCGAACGCGATCGCCTTCATCCTGATGGTGTGCTGCTTTTTCCGCTGGGGCTTCCCGACCACCATCTGCGCCCTGCCATTCGCGGCCTTCTTCCTGCTGTCGATCCGGTCGTGGGCCGGCGGCGTCGGCAGTCGACGCACCGCTTCCGGGCGCGAACTGTGGTCGCGCGCAGGGGGATTCCATCGCATGCTCACCACCGATTCGGCCGAGGCACGCTTCGACTTCGGCGCGCGCAAGGATCTCTACTCAGCCTATGTCCCGTTCGCGGTGGCCGCTGGCGCCGCCGCCCTCTGGGCGAAGAAGTATGAAGCAACGACGGGTACCGCTGCACCACAACCGGATTGGTACAGCTCATCGTCCAGCACCGGGTGGGGATTTTCCGGCGGGTCCGGCGGCCCGAGTTTCGACAGCTTCGAGTCGGCGTTGTCGTCGTCGATCGGCGCCTACACCGCGTCGCAGTCGTCGTCGTCGTCCTCCAGCAGTAGTGGTGGCGGCTTCAGCAGTGGTGGTGGAGGCGGCGGCGGTGGTGGAGGAGGAGGTGGATCATGGTGAGGTTCCTGCTGATCCTTGTGTTGGTGCTGGCGGTGCTGGTGCTGATCGGTTTTGTGATGGGCTACAACAAGATCCGCGCCGCCGATGTCCGTGTTGCCGAAGCCCTGTCGGGCATCGACGTGGAGCTGACGCGCCGTGCGTCGCTGATCCCCAGCCTGGTGCAAACCGTGCAGACGTTCGCCGCCCACGAGAAGGGCATCCTCGACCACGTCACGGACGCCAGGGCGGCGTTGACCTCGGCGACGACCGGGAAATCGGTGGCACAGCGCAGCGTCGCCGAAAAAGACCTCGATGCGGCGCTTGCGCCGCTGCTTGCGCTCGGCCAGAGCTACCCGCAGCTGAACTCGTCGAACAACTTCTTGAATCTGCAGGACAACCTCGCCGACACCGAGAACAAGCTGGCCTTCGCGCGTCAGTACTACAACGACGCGGTGGCAGGAGTGAACCGGCTGATCACCACCATCCCGTGGATGTTCGTCGCGCCGATGGCAGGGGTCTCGGAGCGGGAGTACTACCAGACGCCACGGTAGGTGTCCCAGCCTTCCATTGAGTGTGCGCTCAGGGCGGGAATCGTTGCCAAATCCCGCCCAGGATGCACACCGGACGCCCAGAATGCACACTTCTTCGCCGTCTCTACACTGGCGCGGTGCGCATCGTCTTCGCTGGGACCCCCGAGCCCGCGCTGCCGTCGCTGCGCCGGCTGATCGACTCGCCACACCACGACGTCGTCGCGGTGGTGACCCGCCCGGACGCGGCTGCAGGCCGGCGGGCCAAGCCGTCGCCGTCGCCGGTGGCCCAGTTGGCCCTCGACTGCGGCATCCCGGTGTTGCGGCCGCCGCGCCCCAACTCCGACGAGTTCATCAGCGAGCTGACGGCGCTGGCACCCCAATGCTGCGCGGTCGTCGCCTATGGCGCACTGCTGTCCGAGCGGCTATTGGCGGTCCCCACACACGGTTGGGTCAACCTGCACTTCTCGTTGCTGCCAGCATGGCGGGGCGCCGCACCAGTTCAGGCGGCGATCGCCGCGGGCGACGCGGTATCCGGTGCGACGACGTTTCAGATCGAGCCCGCATTGGACTCGGGCCCGGTCTACGGCGTGGTGACGGAGACGATCCGGCCCACCGACACGGCAGGTGATCTGCTTGAGCGGCTTGCCGTTTCGGGTGCAGCGCTGCTCGACACGACCCTCGATGGCATCGCGGACGGGTCGCTGACCCCGGTGCCGCAGCCCGCAGACGGCGTCACTATCGCGCCGAAGATCACCGTCGACGGAGCGCGGGTGCGGTGGGACCTGCCTGCCCACGTCGTCGAACGGCGTATCCGCGCGGTCATACCCAACCCCGGCGCCTGGACGATGATCGGCGATCTGCGTGTGAAACTGGGCCCGGTCCGTGTCGATGACACGGCAGAGACGTTGGCGCCCGGCATGATTCGTGTCGATCGCGACGGCGTGCGGGTCGGCACGGCATCTGCGCCTGTGGTTCTCGGTCGCATCCAGCCGCCGGGCAAGAAGCCGATGAACGCCGCGGACTGGGCCCGTGGCGCACGTCTCGACGAAGCCGCGCAGGCCCAGTGACCAAGCCCAGACGCCCGCAGCGACGGAAGCCGCTCGATCCGGCCCGCCAGGCGGCGTTCGACGTGCTGCGTGCGGTCTCCGAACGAGACTCGTACGCCAACCTCGCCCTGCCCGCGCTGCTGCGCGAACGCGGAATCACCGGCAGGGACGCGGCGTTCGCGACCGAACTGACGTACGGCACCTGTCGAACCCGCGGCCTGCTCGACGCGGTCATCAGCGCGGCCGCAGGCCGCCCGCCAGAGCAGATCGATCCGGTGCTTCTGGATTTACTGAGGCTGGGTGCCTATCAGCTGCTGCGCACCCGGGTTGAACCGCACGCCGCGGTGTCCACCACCGTCGAGCAGGCGGGCATCGAATTCGATACTGCGCGAGCCGGTTTCGTCAACGGCGTGCTGCGCACCATCTCTCGGCGCGACGAACAGTCCTGGGTCGAGGAGCTCGCCCCGACTGCCGCGAGCGACCCGGTCGGGCACGCCGCGTTCGTGCACGCCCATCCCCGCTGGATCGCTCAGGCTTTCGCCGATGCCCTCGGTGCGGATGCCGGGCAGCTGGACGCGCTGCTGGCCAGCGACGATGAACGCCCTTTAGTGCATCTCGCAGCGCGGCCCGGCGTGCTGACCGCTGAAGAGCTGGCCGGGCAGGTCGACGGCACGATCGGCCGCTACTCGCCGTACGCCGTCTACCTGGCCGGAGGCGACCCCGGCAGGCTCGAGGCCGTCCGGGACAGCGCGGCGCTGGTGCAGGACGAGGGCAGCCAGCTGGTGGCCCAAGCGCTGACGCTGGCCGCGCTGGACGGCCCCGACACGGGCCGATGGCTCGACCTGTGCGCCGGACCGGGTGGCAAGACAGCCCTGCTGGCCGCGCTCGTTGGTGATGGCCGCGTCATTGCGATCGAACCCACCGAACGGCGCGCAGAGTTCGTCGAGCAGAACACCCGTGGCCTGCCGGTCGATGTGTTGCGCGTCGACGGCCGTGACCCTGGCATCGAACCGGGCTTCGATCGGGTGCTCGTCGACGCGCCGTGCACGGGGCTTGGTGCGCTGCGGCGCAGGCCGGAAGCCCGGTGGCGACGTCAGCCCGCCGACGTGCCCCGCGGCTGACCGTCCGCCATACTTCGCTTAAGTCAGCCGGCCAGATTTATATGCCATTTGTAA
>JAVXWV010000834.1:0-2751 GCA_032230775.1 Mycobacterium sp.
ACGTTTCAGAAGTTCGCCGACTACGGCCATCTGGATGTCTTCCTCGGCGAGCATTCGCACAGGGACGTGTTCCCGTTCATCGTCGATGAATTGAGCAAGCCATGGTGATGGAAGCCGAACGCGCCGAACCGGTCGGCGAACCGACGGACGACGTTGTACTCGAGCGGCTGCGGTTGGCCCGACCGAGTCTGAGCTTCAAAGAGGTGATGACCGGGCTGATCACCATGGGCGCCACGGATCCCGCGAAGGGATACCAGGACGACGCCGCGATTGCGATGGAGCTACACGCCGACGTGACAATCCCGAACCTGCCCGCGTTTCTGAGGGACCCCGTCCACAAGGGGCGGTGGCACGCGTCGGGGTCGATACCGGTGCTGGGCTTCGCGATCTCCAGCGAGGACGACGGCGATTTCGGGCTGTTCCGGCGAGCGATCCGTGACGACAAGGGCGTGCGGGAGTTGGTCTACGACACCGAGATCTCGGTGGGCGGCCACAAGTACAAGATGCGCGGACGCAAGTTCGTCGAACCCGCGCCGCCGTGGCGGGTGTGGCCTGCGACCACAACGCTGTACGTTCAGTTCTTCCCGGCCGCCGGCAACACCGAAACGGCGGTCGCGGCGGGCATCCTCCGCTTGCCGCTAGCGGCGTTCATCCGGCAGCTTCTTGGAATGCGAGTCACCGGTGACTCGTGGTTGATCGACAGACTCGGTCATCTGTTCTCGTTCTACCGGTTCTTCGTGTCGTCATTGGTGAACACCTACATCAAGGGCCGACGGTGGTGAACGGCGACGAGCACGCCGATATCGTCATCGTCGGCAGCGGGTTCGGAGGTGCCGTCGCGGCCTGCCGCCTTGCCCCTACCGGACGAAGTGTGGTGGTGCTCGAGCGCGGGCGGAACTGGTCTGGCCCGAAGACACCCCAGCGGGTCCGCGACTACATCTACTCCAGCCGGATGCCGCACTTGCTCAATGGCTGGGTGGATCTGCGTGTTCTCGATCAGATGGTGGTGGCTACGGGTGCGGGTGTCGGTGGCGGTTCGTTGATCTACGCCAATGTGTGCGTAGATGCGCCGGACCGGGTGTTCTGGAGCGGTTGGCCGTCGGAGATCACTGCGGACGAGATGCTGGGCTACTACCGCAAGGTAGCCAAAGTGCTGAAGCCACAGGAGATTCCGGCGGGCCAGGTCAACCCGCGGATGGCGATGCTGAAGCGTGCAGCGGGCAAGCTGGATGTGGGCAGACAGTATCGGCACCTTCCGCTGGCCGTAACCTTCGATGAGAATGCGCCGGACACTCACGGCGCGCCGTGGCTCCCTGGTCGTCCGTACACAGAGAAGACTTGTATCCACTGCGGCAACTGCGTGATCGGCTGCGAAAACGACGCCAAGAACACGCTCGACAAGAACTATCTCAAGGATGTGATCGACGAAAAGTACGACAACGCGGAAATTCGCCCGCTGTCGATGGTCACACACATCGAGGAGGGACCCGGGGGATCATGGCGCGTGCACTACCTCGACGTCAGCAAGTCGGGAAGGCGCAAGCGCCAAATCATCGGAAAGATAGTGATTCTCGCCGCCGGCTCGATTGGATCCACGGAAATCCTGTTGCGCTCGCGCGACGGGTTCCGCACGCTGAAGAACCTTCCCCGTGCTCTGGGTAGAGGCTGGAGCCCCAACGGTGACTTCCTCACCTTGGCGAAGTACAAACACGCGGCCGCCCCGATGCAGCCAACCAAAGGGCCGACCATCGGCGCGGTGATCGACCTCCTCGACGGCGTCGATCTGCCCGACGACGACGCGAGGGGTGTCGACGGCCGGATCTACGTCGAAGACGGCGGTCTGCCGAACATGGGCGCGCATCTACTGAAGTCCTGGAAGGACAAGCGCGGCCCGAAGAAATGGGCGTACGAGAGAGCCAGTGCTCTTACGGATTTCAGCGACATGGTCCCTTGGTTCGGTCAGTCGATCGACGCCGCGGACGGCGTGTTCTCACTTCAGAGCCCCCTCAAGTTCTGGCGCGCGAGGACACGGTTGAACTGGAATCCGCAGTGCTCGGTCAGCGCGCTGGACACGTTCAAGGACATCCACGTGGAGATGACGATCAGAACTGGCGGTAAGCCGATCTCGTTGGCCACGTGGAGTCGCCTCCGGATGCTCGTCACTCCGCACCCGTTGGGCGGATGCAACATGGCGGCCGCGGCGGGGGCCGGGGTCACCGATGCCAGGTGCGAGGTGTTCGGCTACCCCAACCTCTTCGTGATGGACGGGTCGGTGATACCAAGGGCTATCGGCCGCAATCCGTCCAAGACCATTGCCGCGATAGCCGAACGAAGTTGCGAGAAGCTGATCGAAGAGCTGCCCCGCCGTCTCAATGGCGCGACGGCGGTGGTTCAGCGCGGGGTCATGCCCGCAGCGCGGTACGCGGCGTCGACGTAGGCCATGTTCTCCACCGCGTCGGCGGTGTCGATCGGCAGCGGCGTGCCGTGTTGCACATGGGCGGCGAACGCCTCGAGTTGATAGGTGTACGACGGCCGGGAGCCCAGCCGCTCGACCGTGCTGCCCTCCGCGGTGTTGATGGTCAGCCGGTCGTCGTCATGAGGCTTGATGAAGTTGTGCACCAACACATCTCCGCGCGTGCCGACGATGCGAAGCGTGAACGTGTGGTCGTCGGCGACCATCGAGTTCGCGCTCAGCCCCGTCGCCCCGTCGGCAAAAGCGAGGTCGACATCGCACCACGCGTCGACGCCGGG
>JAVXWV010000889.1:0-6851 GCA_032230775.1 Mycobacterium sp.
TTCCCGCACCCACGCCAGTACCGGGGTCGCGGCCGGGTCCTCGGTCAACGAGATGAAAACCGTTGGGCGGTCGCCGCGCACGGCGGCGGCATCGCGGCGCATCACATCGAGGTCGGCCCCGACGAGCTGTGCGAGGTCGGTCTTGTTGACCACCAACAGATCCGAGTAGGTGACGCCGGGGCCGCCCTTGCGCGGCACCTTGTCGCCACCTGCAACGTCGATGACGAAGATCTGCACGTCGACAAGGCCCGAGGAGAAGGTGGCGGTCAGGTTGTCGCCGCCGGACTCCACGAGGATCAGCTCCAGCCGCTCGTTGGCTGCGACGAGGTCTTCGATGGCGTCCAGGTTGGCGGTGATGTCGTCGCGGATCGCGGTGTGGGGGCAGCCGCCTGTCTGGACCGCGGCGATTCGCTCATCGGGCAGCACCGCGTGGCGGCGCAGGAAGTCGGCATCCTCGGTGGTGTAGATATCGTTCGTCAGCACCGCAAGCGATAGCTCGTCGCGCAGTTGCCTGCACAGCGCCGCAACGAGCGCGGTCTTGCCGGAGCCGACCGGCCCGCCGACCCCGACGCGCAGCGGCTCCCCCGGCTCTCGGTGGCGCTTGGGCCGATCGGAGTGATTGTGCGGTTGGCCGTCGATGAAATGCGGTGGCATGGTTTCCCTTTCAGGAGACGAACAGGGGTCGCTCGCGTTGGCTATGCTGCTGCGCAAGTGCATCGAGCAGAGGATCGGACAGGTCGGCCAGCTCCTTGGCCGCCTCGATGGCGGTGAGCTCGCACAACGGCGACAGCTCGAACGTCAGCGCCGCGACGTCCCCCGGGTCGAGGGCGAGCAGCCGTTGCGCGGCGGTCGCTGAACCGGACATCGTCGTGTAGACGATCGACAATGCTGTCTGTTCGGGCGACAGCCCGCTGGCAGCGCCGACCAATCCCGCCGCAACCGCGAGGTGCGGAGTGGTGCCAAGCGTGTCCCACTCGACGTCCGGCCAGACGCGTCTCGCGAGCCGCAGCAGGCCGCGGCCTTGCGCGCGCGAGGCGTGCCGTGCGGCGGGAGCCGGTGTGCGAGCGTCGGTTTCACGGTCCCCCTGCGGGACAGACAGGCTACCGGTGTGCACGGCCGCGGAGATTGACGCGGTCACCAACCCGTTGGTGCGAATCCGGCGGCGCAGGAATGCCCGCAGCGCCGCGAGGTCGTTGACCAAGCCCTGGGCGACGGCCTCCTCGACGCCGCCCGAATGCACGTGGCCGCCGGTCGGCAGCCGCGAGTCCGACAGCGTGAGCAGCGTCGCCAACCCCGGCGCAGCTGGGAATTTCACCGGAGTCGACATCAGAACAGGAAGTATCTTTGTGCCATAGGCAGTTCGGTCGCCGGCTGCTCTTCCCACACCACACCGTCGATACGGACGGTGAACGTGTCGGGGTCGACCTCGATGCGCGGCATCGCGTCGTTGAGGGGCATATCGGCCTTGCTGACCTTGCGGACATCGCGAACCCCGACCATCCGCCGCTTCACGTTCAGCCGGTCGACCAGGCGGTCTTCGAGTGCCTGGGGTGCCACGAAATGGACCGAGTTGGCCGCGGCGGCCGCAGGTGCCGCGCCGAACATCGGCCGGGGCAGCACCGGCTGTGGCGTTGGGATGGACGCGTTGGCGTCGCCCATCGCGGCCCAGGCGATCATGCCGCCCTTGATCACCACGTGCGGGCGCACGCCGAAGAACGCCGGATCCCACAGCACCAAATCGGCAAGCTTGCCTGCCTCGATCGACCCGACCTCGCGGTCGAGCCCGTGCGCGATTGCCGGGCAGATGGTGTACTTCGCGACATACCTCCTGGCCCGGTTGTTATCGGTGGCTCCGTCGCCCGGTAGCGCACCCCGGCGCTTCGTCATCATGTGTGCGGTCTGCCAGGTTCGCATGACCACCTCGCCGATCCGGCCCATCGCCTGGGCATCGCTGCCGATCATCGAGATGGCGCCGATGTCGTGCAGCAGGTCCTCCGCGGCGATGGTGGACGGCCGGATGCGGCTTTCCGCGAACGCCAGATCCTCCGGAATGCTCGGGTTGAGATGGTGGCAGACCATCAGCATGTCGAGGTGTTCATCGAGGGTGTTCACCGTGTGCGGCCGGGTCGGATTCGTCGAGCTGGGAAGCACATTGGGCTGCGAGGCGACCGTGATGATGTCCGGTGCATGGCCGCCGCCTGCACCCTCGGTGTGGTATGCGTGAATGGAGCGGCCCGCGATGGCGCCAATGGTGTCCTCGACAAAGCCGAGTTCGTTGAGGGTGTCGGTGTGCAGTGCCACCTGGACGCCGTATTCGTCGGCTACTCGCAGGCAGGCGTCGATGGCGGCGGGTGTCGAACCCCAGTCCTCGTGCAGCTTGAAACCCGAAGCGCCGGAACGCAACTGCTCGCGCATCGAGTCGAGCCTGATGGTGTTGCCCTTGGCCAACAGGGCGATGTTCAGCGGCCAGTGGTCGAGCGCCTCCAGCATCCTGGCCAGGTGCCAGGAGCCGGGCGTGACGGTGGTGGCCTTGCTGCCCTCCGCAGGTCCGGTCCCGCCGCCAATGATCGTGGTGATGCCGCCGCCGAGCGCTTCCTCAATGATCTGCGGGCAGATCAGGTGCACATGACAGTCGATGGCGCCCGCGGTGACGATCTTCCCGTTGCCCGCGATCACCTCGGTGGCCGGGCCGACGACGAGGTCGGTGCTCACGCCGGGCATGATGTCGGGGTTGCCGGCTTTTCCGATGCCTGTGATCCGCCCGCCACGGATTGCGATGTCCGCCTTGATGATTCCCCAGTGATCGAGGATCACCACACCGGTGATCACGGTGTCGGGTGAGCCTTCGGCCCTAATGGTCTTGCCCTGCCCCATCGACTCGCGAAGTACCTTGCCGCCGCCGAACACCGCTTCGTCACCGGCCCGGCCTGGGCCGCCGCTGCGATCTTCGGTGATCTCGATGAACAGATCGGTGTCGGCCAGCCGGATCCGGTCGCCTGTGGTGGGACCGTACAGCTGTGCGTACCGCTCTCTGGACAGCCCGGTCATCGCGAATCCAACCGGCCGGGCGGGTTGAGCGTCAGGCCGTGCACTTCACGGTAGCCACCGAGCGGCACGAGCCGGACATGCTGTGCCACACCGGGTTCGAAGCGCACCGCGGTTCCGGCGGGAATATCGAACCGATAGCCGTGCGCGGCCTCGCGGTCGAAGGACAGCGCCGCATTGGCTTGCGGCAGATGAACGTGGCTGCCCACCTGCACCGGGCGGTCGCCGGTGTTCTCGATCGTCAGCTCGATCCGCTGCGCACCTTCATTGAGCTCGATATCACCGTCGCCATAGACGATCTCTCCAGGGATCATGGGATGGGGTAGTGGACTGAAACGAGCTTCGTGCCGTCGGGGAACGTCGCCTCCGCCTGGACCTCGTCGAGCATTTCCGGCACTCCCTCCATGACCTGGTCGCGGCTGAGCACATCTCGGCCGCTGACCATCAACTCGGCTACTGTGCGGCCGTCCCTCGCGCCTTCGAGGATGTGATCAGTGATCACCGCAACCGCCTCGGGGTGGTTCAGCTTGAGGCCGCGGGCCTGCCGGCGCCGCGCGAGTTCGGCTGCATAGGATATGAGCAGCCGATCCTGTTCATGCGGCGTTAAACGCATAGTGCGCGATATTGCCACGGCACGCCGCCATCGGCAGCGCACGCAGGCGTGGCGGTTAGTCCGGCGGAATGTTCTGCAGCCGTACCTGGCCGCGTGCGACGACGCGATCGTCGTCATCGGTGATGGTGATCAGCCATAGCTGCTGTCGACGACCGCGGTGGATCGGTGTCGAAACCGCCGTCACCGTGCCCGCCGAGATGGCCCGCAGGAAGTCCGTGTTGTTGTTGACGCCGACGACGTGGCCGCCGCCGTTCTCCGTGAGCCACACCTGACCGGTGACGCTGGCAAGGCCTTCGATGATGGAGCAGTACACGCCGCCGTGCACGATGCCCCAGGGCTGCAGCAGTTTGTCCTCGATCTCAAGCCGCGCCCGTCCGCCGTCGGGAGTGAGTTCGATGTACTCGAGGCCGAGTTCGCTGTCGAATCCTTTGCCAACTTCTGGCAGTTCCGTCGTCACGCGTTTTTGTTTACACGTCGCAGGCGGCTCCGCTGCGGGTGGCCCGCCGTTATCGTCGGTCATGGCCAAAAGTGCGAAGGAACTAGTAGAAGCCGCCAACGCCGTCGTTCCGAAGATCACGCCGGCGCAGGCACAGGAGATGATCGCAGGAGGCAATACGTTGGTGGTCGACGTACGCGACGCGCCGGAAGTGGAGGCGAGCGGCAAGGTCGCCGGCGCCGTCCACGTCTCGCGCGGAATGCTTGAATTTCGTGCCGATCCCGAATCCCCTTACCACGACCAGAATTTCGCCAAGGACAAGACGGTGATCCTGTACTGCGCGTCCGGCGGCCGCGCGGCGCTGGGCGGTCAGGCGCTGACTGAATTGGGTTACGCCGATGTCTACAACCTGGGTGCGTTCAAAGACTGGGCGGAGAGCGGCGGGGCAATCGACACGTAGGCACGGAATGCGGACGGGCCCTGCGCCGAGTGCGCGGGGCCCGTCCTTCGTGTGGACCGGGAGTCACTGCAGCCCTCAGGACTCCGGTGCGGTCCGGTGGTTCGGTCTTTGGTTAGGAAAGCATAGGCAAGGCTGCCCTAATTAAGCAAGGCCGTCCGTGCTGCGATCCGGGTGGTGCCGCGGACCGGCAGGCCGAAACCGACCAACGCGTCGAGGATCGCTTGTGCGCGCCGCATGCTGGTGACTTCGCTCGAACCCGCAAGCAGCGGCACCTGTGTCGCGGCACTCACCACGGCTCCGCCGACGATGTGCCACATCGACGAGACGGACATCGCGCCGTCACAGACGTCGCACAGCCGCGTGAACAGCGGAGCCAGCGCGCGATGGCTGCGGTGCGCGACCCATATCGTCAAGGCCGCCTCGCTGGGCAGGCCGACGATGCCAGCCGGGGACACTCCGCAATACAGCGCCGGGTCGTCGGGCAGCGCCCGCAGCTTCGGGTCGACGACGCCAACCCAGTCGATTGCGCCCTCGGAATCCACGTGCACCCAGAGGTTCTCGAGGCCGGTGTCCCATGCGCGTCCTTCGAGCACGAGCAGCGGCACCACGCGCCCGATGACGACGTGGGCCAGCGTGGCCGCCAACTGCTGGGCCACCGCGGCGCGGCTGTCGGTCTCCTCGGCCGCGATGTCGAACATCGCCCGCAAGCGATCGCTCGTCACCGCCTCGGACAGCGGCCACCACCGCCTGCGCGACAGGTCGCCCATCACGGCGACGCCGTACACACGCGGACATTCGGGATAGAGCTCGCGCAGCCGCCGACTCGACTCGTGCAGCGGCAGCGTCTGCCTGATCGCCATGCCCGCGATGAGCGGATCTTCGATTGCAACCGTCATGCCACCTCCCCATCTTGAGTTAGGTTAGCCTTACTATAGTCAGCGGGATCTGTGGAGCCAGGCAGTGTGACTGGACTCACAGGCTCTTAGGAAGCCGCGATGACCATTGCCGGAACAGTCCGCGGCGCGGCCGAAATCGTTCGAACGCGTTGGATACGACGCACCGTAGTAACCCCGTAGTACCCTGGATTTACTGCCTGAGGAGATGAACGGAACATGGCAAAGATGACGCGTCTGGGGGAACTCGAACGCGCTGTGATGGACCACCTCTGGTCCTCCAGCGAGCCCCAAACCGTGCGCCAGGTCCACGAGGCACTATCCGCGCACCGCGATCTGGCCTACACCACGATCATGACGGTGCTGCAGCGGCTGGCGAAGAAGAACCTCGTGGTGCAGCACCGCGACGACCGGGCGCACCGGTACGCACCCATGCACGGCCGCGATGAGCTGGTCGCAGGGCTCATGGTCGACGCGCTCGACCAGGTTGAGGACTCCGGCAGCAGAGAAGCCGCGCTTGTGCATTTCGTCGAGCGCGTCGGCGCCGGCGAAGCCGCTGCGCTGCGCCGCGCGCTGGCCGAGTTGGAGAGCAAGCATCGCGAATCGCCGCCCTCTGGTAATCCGGGCACCGGCTGAGGGAGACTTACAGCGTGTCCGCGCTGGCCTTCACCATCGTCGCGCTGGTCCTGTCGGGACCAGTCCCGGCAATGCTGGCGCGGGCAACCTGGCCGACGCGTGCACCGCGGGCCGCGATCGTGCTGTGGCAGTCCATCGCCCTTGCGGCCGTGTTATCGGCGTTTTCGGCGGGCATCGCAATCGCCAGCAGGCTGTTCGTGCCCGGAACTGACGGCCGCCCCACCGCCACCATCACCAGTGAAATCGAGGTGCTGGGCTGGCCGCTGTGGACGGTCTACGTGATTGTCTTCGCGGTCACCATGGTGATCGGTGCACGGCTTACCTTCGCAGTCGTGCAGGTCGCCGTCGCCACCCGGCGCCGACGGGCACACCACCGTATGGTCGTCGACCTGGTCGGCAAGTCGCAGGGCAATCACCTGCGGATCCTCGATGTGGCACAACCGCTGGCCTACTGCCTGCCGGGTGTTCGCAGCCGGGTGGTGGTCAGCGAGGGCGCGCTGAATGCGTTGGCCGACAATGAGATGGCGGCGATCCTGTCCCACGAGCGTGCGCACCTGCGGGCCCGCCACGACCTGGTTCTCGAGATGTTCACCGCGGTGCACGCCGCCTTCCCGCGGTTCGTCCGTAGCGCCCACGCATTACACGCAGTCCGGCTGCTCATCGAACTGCTCGCCGACGACGCGGCCGTGCGCGCTGCGGGCCCCACCCCGTTGGCCCGCGCCCTTGTCGCCTGCGCGTCCGGGCACACCCCGTCGGGCGCGCTTGCCG
>JAVXWV010000914.1:0-10642 GCA_032230775.1 Mycobacterium sp.
GCAGGCCAGGGACCCGGTGCAGAATCCGCTCGGTCAGATACGGGTGCAGCCGCATCCGCTCGAACTCCGCCATCGTCAAATCGCTTGGTTTGGACCAGATCTGGTTGGACACCCCGATCCGGCCGATGTCGTGGATGTGAGCGGCGCGGCGGGTCATCGCGATTTCGCCGGCGTCGAGTCCGACCGCGACCGCGGCGTCCGCGGCCAGCTGTGCGGTGGCGCGCGAATGGCCAAGTGTGAATGGGCATTTCAGGTCGACGAAGTCGCCGACCGCGACCAGCAGCTCGTCGAGCGCCGACTCGTCGAGCTTGATGTGACGGTCCGGCGCCTGCTGTAGCGCGGGCGCCCACACATCTCCGGTCGCGGGAATGGCGAGCAGCGACTCGGGGTCGTCGACGAACGCGTCCACGACAACCGGGTCGAACTGGCCGCCTCGACGGCTGCCCGCCATGGCCACCGCGCCGCCGGTGCCGTACTCGCGCTGGTGCACCTCCACCATGTCGGCGACTTGCGCGACGCGCATTTCGATCGGAATCTGCTCACCCGAAACGCCTTCCGGCAGTCCGCCGCCGTCGAAGCGTTCGAACGTGCACCGCACCGCCGCCTGCACATCGGATGCCAGGCCGATCTTTTCGGCGAGCAGCGCAGCGGACGTGCAATGCGAGTGGATGAGGTGGGAGATGTGACCTCGGGCGTTCAGATACAGCGTCGAGATGGTCTTCAGCCGCTGCAACAGTGACTCGCCGTGACTGATGTTGGTCAGCAGGAAGCGCTGATACGGCAGCCCGGACCAGTCCACCAGGTAGGCGCTGCGGCGCACCGAGATGTCGTCGCCGAACCACCGCGCGTACTCGTGCGAATCGGCGTGACAGCCGATCCACATGATCAGCGTCGCGTAGTAGATGCAGTCGCGCTGCGCCTGGGGCAGCCCCAGCCGGTCGGCCAGCCGCGTCGCGATCAGCGCCGACCGCAGCATGTGTTCGGCGGGCTGCCCGAGCCCGAGATCGATGGCCACTGACAGCGCCGCCAGAACTTCCGCACGGGTCGGAAGCTCGGGTGGGCGGCCGGCGGTCATCTGCCGATTCTGCGCTGTCGTCTCGGCCGGGTCAGCTGGATAGATCAAGACGATCACCGTCGCGATGCCGTGCGATGTCGAACGGCTCGAAGCGGCCCTGCGCGACCACACAGATGCCTCGTTGGGGCAGCTGGAAGTCGGCCAGGTTGCCTTGCACGGGATGGGCTCCGACCGGGCCGAGATCCACGCCCCGTAGGACGGCGGCAGAGTCGGCGACCGCCCACACGCATTTCGGCGCGATCCGGAACTCCTGGCCGTTGGGCAGGTTTCCGGTCAGCCGGATCTTGCCGACGCCCAGCATCGGGCCTACGACGCGGCTCATCAGCGCCAGCATTCTGCGGCTCGTCCACGCCGCGGTGGGCATGCGGCTGCCGATAACGCTCATCAGGCGCGTCGCCGCGGTCTTCTTGACGTCGACTCGCCAATCCAGCAGTCCCACAACGGAAATCTGCAGGGACCACGGCGTGATCCAGGCAGATTCGATGTCGCACACCACCGGGTCGACCCCGGTCGCCGAGCTGAAGTACCGCGAGCAGCTCTGCGGGCCCGGTGTGGTGGCGTAGAACGTCCAGACGCCGTCCGGATCGCGGTGCCACACCGACTTGTAGGCCGGAGAGAACGACGTCGCGGGGAAGTCGCGGAACGCGAGGTAATGCCCGTTGGCGAAGGGCAGACCCATCACGCCGAAGCCGACGACTCGCTCGTCGTCCCCGGACGGCAGGTCCAGGTCCGTTATGGCGGCCGCGGCCGATTGGGGGCTGGCGAACGCTGGCATGCCGTCATGGTGTGACAGCTCAATACCCAAGGGCATGGGGCATCTGCCCCAATCACTGAGTAGCTTGGCGGATCGAGCCTGGCCGGTTTGGGTCTCGCCGGCGCGCCTCCTCAGCCCTTACCGGCGGATTGCCCGCCGCGGGCGTGTGCCTCATTGCCCGCCTCTGCGCGACAAAGTCGCTCACTCGATTGGTTTTCTAACCTGTTGAGCGACAATGTCGCTCAGAGGTGGGCACTCACGACAGTGTGCCGGCGGCGAGGTCAGCTCGTGGCGTACTGGACCATCGGCTCGGTGACCGGCTGGCCGTCCGGCGGCACGATCGTCAGGCTGTCGGGTCGTATCTGATACCGGGTGCCGTCCGTCGGGTTGGTCACGTCGAATCCGCCCGACGACCGCACCGCATTGGCTAGTTCGATACCTGCGCCGTCGCTGAGCCGGACCCCGCGGTAGTAGAAGGCGCCAGGCCCGGTGCGGCACACCACGAAGACCGACTGCGTCGTCCTGGCGAGCGCAGCGGGCCTGCTGCCCGCGTCGCACCGCGCGCCCGGATAGTCGATGAAGCCCTGCGCGTCGGTACCGGGCAGGGCCACCGGAGCCGCTGACGTCGTCGTCGGCTGAGTTGTCGTCGCACCGGCGGTTGTCGTCGGGGGCACCGGCACCGGCACCGGGACCGGTTCAGTCCTGTTCTGCCCGAGCGCGAACCACAGCACCAGCCCGATCACCACCACCAGAACGCCTGCCGCCGCAGCGGCGAGCAGCCACTGGCCGCGCCCGAAACCGGTTCGCGCTGGCGAACTTTGAGCGGGTGGCGGCGTCGGGATCCGATAGGCGATCCGCGTCGCCTCGATCTCAGGGCCGGGCGCGCTCGGCACCTGCGCCGCGATCGCCGCGGCGTTGGCGGCGCGAGCCAGGTCGCCTGCCGTCGAGAACCGGTGCTCGGGTTGCTTGGCCATCCCGCGCGTCACGACGGCATCGAATACGGGGTTGACGCGCGGCCCCGTCACGCTCGGCCGCGGTGGCGGCGACATGATGTGAGCGCCCATCAGTTGGCTCAGTTCGCCGGTAGGGAACGGCGCCGACCCCGTCAGGCATTCGTAGAGCAGGCATGCGAGCGAGTAGATATCGGCTGCGGGGCCGACCCGTCCGCCGGTGAACCGTTCCGGCGCCATGTAGGCGCACGACCCGATGGCCGCGCCCGCGCTCGTCAGGCCGGTCTCGCTGCCGACGTACGCGATGCCGAAGTCGACGAGATACGCGAAGTCATTCCCGGTGAGCAGCACATTCTCGGGCTTGACGTCGCGGTGGACCAGCCCGCTGGCGTGCGCGGCGTCGAGCGCCGCGGCCACCTGGCCCACGATCGACGCTGCCCGCGCCGGATCGAGCGGGCCGTTCCTGCTGAGCTCCGCATGAAGGTCGTTGCCCTCGACGAGCCGCATGTCGATGTAGAGCACGCCGTTGATCTCGCCGAAATCGTGCACAGGGATGACGTGCGGTTCCTGCAGTCTCGCCGCGATCCGCGACTCGCGCCTGAACCGCTGCTGGAAGCCGGGGTCGGCAGACATTTCGGGACGGAGCAGTTTGACCGCGACGGTCCGGTCCTTGGCGGTGTCGTAGGCGCGATACACCTCGCCCATGCCGCCGACGCCCAGCATGGCTTGCAGCTCGTACGGCCCGAACATCGTGCCGACGCGACTGGCCATACCGAATTATCGCAGCCCGGCCAACAGCGACGTCACGCCCAGCTTCCACCGCCGTTCGATCAGCGGCCCCGCGCCGAGCCACCGGCCTGCCTCCTGCACCGCTAAACCCTGTGCCAGAGCGAGCAATACATGCGCCATGTCATTCGGATCCCCCGACAGCAGACCCACGTCGATGCACCGCTGGATCCGGCCGACGAACACCTCCCGCACAGAAGCCCCGGCCGCCAGCTCGTCGGGCCCCGGCTCGAAATCTGTGAACGGACGCGAGAACATCACCTGCGCCAGCCGCGGATACGCCCGGCAGAACAAGCGGAACACCGGAACCAGCCGCTCTAGATCCGCGACGGGGTCCGCCGTCACGGGTACCTTCGCCAGCTCGCCGCCGAGCAGCCGGAATCCCTCGAAGAACATGGCCCGCACCAGGCCGGCCTTGTCGTCGAACAGCTCGTACACCGCGGGCACCGACGTGCCCGCCCGCTCGGCGACCCTGCGAGTGGTGAACCGCGCGATGCCTTCCTCGGAAAGCGTCGCGATCGCGACGTCAAGCAGCCGGTCCCGAAGCTCGGGCGTGCGCTGCTTGGCCCTCGGCATCGCGTGGACCTAGCTGAAGAATTCCGTTGGGAGCCCGTCGATTCCGGCCTGAATCGCCTTGAGCGCGGACTCGCGCGCCTTGAGTTTGGTTGCCAGGTGCGCGCCAGCGTGCAACGTCGACGCCGCCTGTGCCGCCACCTCCTGCGCCCGCGCCAGCACCCGATCGGCCTCCACGATCTCGTCGAGCCAACCGGCTGCCAGTGCCTCGTCGCCTGCGAACGTCGCCGCCAACGAACAGCCACGTTCGAATGCCGCAGGCGTGAGCCGCTGGCGCATGATCTCGATCGCCGAGATCGGAATCGTCATGCCGATCGCCACCTCGATCGCCTGGCACCGCGACTTGGGCTGCCCCACCCGATGGTCGCCGGAGAGCAACAGGAACGAGCCCATCGCGATGGCCGGGCCCGTCGCCGCCATGATCACCGGCACCGGGAACGTCAGGCAGCGCACCGACAGTTCGAAGCCGCCGGCCAGCATGCCCAGCGCGGCCTTCGCGTCGCCCGACTGGAACACCGCGAGGTCGAAGCCACCGCTGAACACCCGCTGGTTGCCCGTGATCACCACCGCCTTGGCCGAGTCCTTTTCCGCCCGGTCGAGCGCCTCGTTGATCGAGGACTGCATGTCAGGGCCCAGCACATTGACCTTGCCGTCGTCGAGGGTGATGGTTGCGACGGATTCGCTGATTTCGTAGCTAACGGCGCTGGTCATGGCCTCTCCTGTGAGTGCGACAGCATTTCAGACTGATGTTACGTAACAAGGTTACGAAAGCCAACAGCCAGGTTTCGCGTAGTGCCCTACGCGTGTCTGGACCCGCGGGCTCCGTGGGGAAGTGAGGCGCTAGCCGAGGTCGCGGCGATGCCTGCCGTTGATGATCGCGGTGTGCGCGTCATCGAAGGCCAGGTCGTGCAGAACATCGTTGACCGGCGCGAGGACCGGCGCATCGGCCGAATTGTTGGCGGGCTCGTGGTTGTACTCGGCGCGGTAGCGCTCGCGTAGCTCGTCCGCGGCCGCTCGGACGCGGTTGATTTCGACGCGCAGCACTTCTTCGCGGCTTTCACTGGTGGCGTAGTGGTAGTAGGTCAACAGGTTGCGCAGCAGCTCGAGTTTCTGCTTCCCCTGCCGGGCCAGGTCGTGCGTGGTCAGCAGTTCCAACCGCTCCACGGGGTGCAGCGTCGCCCAGTCCAGCACCGCGGTCGACCGGAACTGCTTCCTCTCCTTCTTGCCCCTTTTGTTGGTCGTCGGCCCGTCGTAATAGGTCACCGCACCGTGGAAGCGCGACGCGATACCTTCGCCCAATTCCTTGCGGTCGAGCGCCGAATCCCACACGATGCGCCACTCCTGGGTCGGCGCCAGGTAAGGGATCTCAGCGGGCAGGTTCAGCTGTCCAATGTCGACGTAGCCGCCGTCGTATGCGCTCTCGTACTTACCGACGGTCAGCGGAGTGGGGAACTCGAACCGGATGCGGTACGCCGGGGTCTTGCCGAAGTTCTTGACGACGAGTTCGACCAGATGCCAGTCAGAGGCGCTGGGCTCCATGAACATTGCCACGTTGGGTTGCATGAGCTGTGCGGTCTGCTCTTTGGCCCGCTGATATTGGCGCCACGCGTAAACAAGGGCCGCTACGCTGACCACGACGGCAAGCCAGGCCGCGAGCGCCGTCCACGCTCCGGCGGATAAGTCCGCCAGGTTCCGAAACCGATCCACGCACCGCAGTAAACCACGCTCAGCCCCTTAAGCCACATCATTCGCCAGGCTATTGGCAGGCGCGTTGCTGGGGAGTCGCTGTCAACCGGGTAAACAGTGACAGGAGTGCCTAACGGGAATATGGATGCATTGCCGACGGCGGCCAGTAATTGTCGCTGGAAACAAATACGCACCTCAGCGGCCCTGTCGCTCAGAGGCGGGCAAAACCACACTCGCCCGTCACGTCTTCCGGCGAATGGGAGTGTTCTGGCCCCGACGAGCCACCATCGTCGGTCCCGACGCGCCAGCATTCCTACGACGCGACAGCAGCAAGTACCACCGGATCGGCCTGCGCCGGCGATCCGGCGTCCACCAGCCGTTCGCTGCGGGCCAGCCAGTCGGTGTCTGCCCACACCACATGGGCGGGCAGCCGCCGCCAGTACTCCGGATGCGCCCGCAGATAGACGTCGACACTGGCGTGCACCAGCGGGCTGGCGGGCAGCCGCCGCAGCGAAATCGTGCGCGGGTTCTCCGCGAGGGCGTCGTATTCACTGGGTGCGGGCGCTTCGCATCGGCTGCCCTCTCGCACTGCCACGCCTGCCTGCACGGCGCCGTCGAGCATCCAGTCCAGCGCGATGTCCGCCAGTGGCCAGCAGGCCCCCCGCCCGCCCGCGACGTCGCAGTGCGCCCCGCGGAACCAGACTTCCTCGACGCATTCCGGCGCCTCAACAAGGCGGCCTGCGAGCGAACCGTTGCCGCCGTCCACCGCGACCGCGTGTCTGCCAGCGATGACGTTCGTCACGCCTGTCTCCCGCCGACCCGGCGCCTTCGCCATGTCCCAGAGCCCCAAAAACTGTACGGGAACGCCGATTTCGCGGTGCCCGGCCAATCCGGCCGCCATCCTCGTGACTCGCTGCCAGTCCTGGGGGCTGCGGCGTGTGCGCGGCACGGCATAGGCGGCCAGCACATAGTCCATCAGGTCGGGCAGCACGCCGACGGTGCCGAGCAGCCGGGTCAGCGCGTAGGCGCACGAGGCGCCGCGGCCGACGCCGAACATGAAGATCTTGTCGCCGGGCTCCCACCAGTCGACGAGAAATTCGTATGCCTCGGCGATCGTGGCCCTAGCGTCCCTGGCAGCGGCCTCGCGCCACCGAAGCCTGCCCAGGTTGCCGCGATCGGATGCCGGCGCAGGCGTACCCGGGTGATACCAGGTGATCTGCTCGTCGCTCTCGTCGAGCAGGCGCAGCAACGTCTCGGCATTCGAGGCCTCGCGCGGCCCAGGATGGTGACGTGCCCGGTCAAAGCACAGCACGATGTTCTTCACGACGACCCCCGACGGATCTATTGGCGCTGTTGCCGATAAGTTTGCCCGGCAAAGCTCGCCCGTGTCCTGAGTATCGCACTACTCGAAAAAGGATTCCTACGAATTCGCTACAAAGTGACCCCACTGGGCACGGAATCCGTCGCCGAGACCCCACATGCACGGGCGAATTCCTCTGCTGTAAGTCCATCCGCGGCGTTCATGTCGCAGCGGCCGAACGGTGGCGCACCCTCAGGCAAGCCGCCGCCGTAGCCCGAACCGTCGGTGTACTGGTGGGCGACCTTGCCGGGATACGGCGCGTTGCGGCCGTAGCCGGCCACCACCAACCGGATGCGGGGCGGTTTGGTCGGCCACAGACTGTTCAGGTCGCCCACATTGCCGTACCCGATCACCTTCGCCGTCGACCCGACGAACGCGCCGACGGCGTCGTATGCCGCGTTGATTCCCGCCGACCGGTCACCGCGGATCTGACCGCCCCACGACTCCACGTCGAGCATCACCGCCATCTTCGGATGCGGTGTGCCGACCAGATCCTTGAACGTATCGACCGTTTGCTGCCAATTGGGCCGCCAGACAAAGTAAACGATGAAGAACGTCAGGCGGGCGCTTTCGGCGTTGCGCAGACACCATCCATAGTTGTTGACCCAGCGGCGATCTCGATGCGTGCCGTCGTTGGACCGGATGCATAACACCGGATACGGATAACTGTCGTTGACGCCGACCTGCCACTCGGACACATCGGCGTAGAGCGTGTCAGCCACGTCTCCAGTCTGCGCGAGACTACGACAACGGGACTTCGACGCCGGTGCTCATCGGGGCCCCGTGCACCTCGAGTGACTCCGGAGTAGTCCCCGGTGGCACATCGAAAGCGATTGCTAAATCTGCAGTACCGCCCGGAGTTAGGTCCGCCCAGGTGCCGTTCAGGTACGCCGTTGCCTCGTCGTCGATCGAGTACGTCGTGCCGCCGGCATTGAGCTTCTGCAATGTGGCGAGGAAGGTGCCCTGCGCGTCACCGGAGTTCAACACCGTCATGTGCACGACGATGAACTCGCCCTGCGCGTTCTTCACCACCGGCGCGTCCTGGTACTTCACCGACGCTGCGGTTTCGGTACCGGTGATCGCGAACGTGAGGCCGCCGTCGGAGGCCTGAGCCCCGGAACCCGAAGCGGTCGTTGGTGATTCGCTTGTCGACTCGGTGCTGGTCTTGCTCTTGGTCGCGGTGGTCGGGGTCGCGGATTCCGACATGCTGCCGGGACTGGTCGACACCCGGAGGCCGGGGTCTTTGTGAAGGAAGAGCCCGTAGATGATGACAAGCACCAGCACCGCCAGCAGGGCCGCGCATGCGGAGCCGAACCAGATGAGCAGCTTGCGGCGGTCGTCCGGCGCCGGCGGCTCACCAGGAGGTGGCGGCTCGAGCGGCGCGCTGGCGCCCGATGGCTCGGCCGGCGGTGGCGGCGGTGAGGCCATCGGAGTCGTCGGCTGCGCACTGGGCCCGCTCGACCCAAGGTTGATGACCGCGGTCGGCCCCGGCTCGGGTCCGGGCGGCGCGGCGGGCGCGGGCTCGGCCGATGGGGCGGGAGCGGGCTCGAAGGTCCTGGTGATCGCGGTCGGCTCCGGCTCGGGTCCTGGCGGCGCGACGGGCTCGGGTTCGGGCTCGACGGGCTCGGGTTCCGACTCGGGGGCCCGGTGTGCGCCGACGTGCTCCCCGGCGGGTCGGAGCGGGACGACGGTGGTCGGCTGCTCGCTCGCCGGGGGTTCAGCCGGGAGCGGAGGCTCTGTTGGCTCAGGGGCTGCGGGGAACCGGTGTTCGGTCCACTGGGACCCGTCCCAATACCGTTGGCCGCCTGAGCCGTCGGGATCGGGATACCAACCGGCGGGCGTGGGCGGTGTGGTCACCGCGCGACCATAACGCAGGATTGAGAGACGCCGCGTGACTTTTGCTCACGCTAACGACCGGGGCGGTGCGCGTCAGCCGCCCATCAGCGTGCGCCACTGCTCCAGATTGCTCGCCCGGTACACGTAGTTGGTGCGACGCACTTCCGAGAGCGAGGCGCTCGGCTCCGCCGAGTACCAGTGCCCAGGAAACACGGTGGGATCCCCCGGCAACTGCGCGAGCGCCTGCAGGCTGCGGTAGATCGCGTCGACGTCGCCGCCGGGGAAGTCGGTGCGGCCGCAGCCCTCGAGGAACAACGTGTCGCCCGCGACGAGCCGCCCGTCGAGCAGGAAGCACTGGCTGCCCGGCGTGTGGCCCGGAGTGTGCAGAAGCTCGATGTCGACGTCGCCGACGCTGACCACGTCGCCGTGCTCATGGGCGGTGAGCTCCGACAGCGCGATGCCGGTGGTGCGGGAAACCCAGTCCGCCTCAAGGGTATTGACGTGTACGGGCACGCTGACCCGTTCCAGCAGCTCGGCGAGGCCCTTGAGTTCGAAGCCCATCATCGACCCGCCGACGTGGTCGGGGTGGTGGTGAGTCACCAGCACGCCCGACAGATGCATGCCGTCGGCTTCCAGTGCGTCGACCAGATCCTGCGCGGCGTAGGCCGGGTCGACGACGACGGCGTCGCCCGTCTCACGGTCGCCGATGAGGTAGGAGAAGTTGCGCATCTGCTGCGCGATCATGTCCCCGGTCGCGAAATCGCGCCCCGAGAGCAGCTGCCGAAAATACAGGCGGTCGGTCATGACCTCAGACTATGTGGCCGCGGTTTTGAGTCGGACCATGCGGGTGGTGCTGCTCTCGTCGAGTTCCGCCACGTCGCTGCGCGCACGCAGGAAGTCGCTGAATGACCGGAATCCCAGAGATTTTTCGGAGAACGACGGGTCCATCCGCTTCATCTGCGCCTTGACCGCCGAATTGTGCAGCCAGTCGGCGTCGTCCTTCTCGTGGCCGATCCGCAGGGCCCGCTCCAGTAGACCGGTGGCTGCGGCCTGCGTGTCCGGTGCCTCGGGTTCCTCGTCGGGCTCGGCCTTGGTGCGTCGCGTGCTTCGTTTCGGCGCGGCGGCGGGCACCACCACCGGGGCGCCGGGGAGTGCGTCGTAGCTGACGAACTCGTCGCAGGCGGCCGTCAGCGACTTGCTGATCGAACCGGTGATGCCGATGCCGACGACGTAGCGGCCGAGGCGCTTGCAGCGCTGAGCGAGGGCGATGTAGTCGGAATCGCCTGCGACGATGACCACGTGGGTCAGGTCGGGCAACCGGAACATGTCCTCGACGGCGTCCACCGCCAGCCGGATGTCGGCCCCGTTCTTGGCGTACGCCGCCGCCGGGAACAGCTGCACGAGGTCGACCGCGCGGCCGACCAGTTGCCCGCGGTACTCGGCGTTTACGTCGGCCGACCAGTCGGCATAAGCCTTCGTCAGCACCAGGGTGCCGAACGACGACGCGAAGTCGATGATGGCGCCGACGTCGACGGTCGCCGTGGTCAGCCGCCCGGGTTCCTTGTGGAAGCCGGCAGCTTTGTCCTTCTGAAACGAGTTGCGGCCGTGGATCTGGTCATAAC
>JAVXWV010000030.1:0-6738 GCA_032230775.1 Mycobacterium sp.
GGCCCAGATGGCGAACATCAGCTCGACGATCTCCGGCCGGTTCTCACTGGCAACCGCAACGCGCGTGCCGGGTGCCCCGAATGTGCTTGCCAGCCTTAGCACGCGCTCGCGCAGCCCGCCCCACGTATGCAGTTGACGCTCACCGTGATACACCGCGCCGCGGTCGCCGTGACGTGCGGCGGCCTGGTCGAGCAGTTCGAACAGGTTCAACGCGCGACCCATTCCGAATTCAACGCGAAGTCGGACAAATACTTCGTCGAACTCCAGCCGCCGTCGACGACGATGGTCTGCCCGTTGATGAAGGTGGCGCCCTCCGAGCACAGGAATGCCACGGTACTGGCCAGATCGTCGACCCGGCCCAGCCGCGGGTACGGCGTCATCTCGGTGTTCATCTTGCGAAACCGCTCGGCCTCAAGGCGCGTCGCTACCATCGGGGTCAGTGTGACGCCGGGAGCCACGGCGTTGCAACGGATTCCCTGTGGGCCGTACTGACACGCGATGTGCATCGTCAGCGCCGTCAGGCCGCCCTTGGCCGCCGAGTACGCACCGCCGCGCATGCCGCCAACGACCGCGAAGGTCGACGTGATGTTGATGATCGCCGAGCCCGCTTGCATGTGCGGTATCACGTCGCGCGCCAACCGGAACGGCGCCCGCAGCATCAAACCCAGGAAGTAGTCCAGGCTTTCGTCGTCGGTCTCGTGCAGCGGCTTCGGGCTGCCGACCCCAGCGTTGTTGATGAGGTAGTCAATGCGTCCCCACCGATCGAGGGCGGCAGCCACGATCCGTTGTGGCGCATCGTCAGCCGTCAGGTCCACAGCGATGGTGGCCACCCGATCCGGATCGCCGATCGCCTTCTCCAGTTCGCCGAGTCTTTCTCCGTCGCGGCCAGCCCCGACGACGGCCATGCCCGCCTCCGCGAGCTTCGTCGCGCAGCCGAAGCCGATGCCGCTGCTCGCGCCCGTCACGATCGCCACCTGCATATCAGTCCCCCATCTGCGTCAGCGTCGCCCGGATTTGATGCTTCAAGATCTTGCCAGCGTCGTTCTTCGGCAATGCCTCCCAAATAGCAATCTGTTCAGGAATTTTGAACTTGGCCAGCCCCTTCCTCTGGAGGAGTTCGCGGAGGTCGGTCAGGTCGGGCGCACGCTGATCGGATGCGACGATGACCGCACACGCCCGCTCCCCGGTGCGCTCATCGGGCACGCCGACAACCGCGATCTCGGCGATGCCGGGATGCCCGACGAGGATGTCCTCCACTTCCTTCGGCGAGATGTTCTCGCCGTTGCGGATGATGATGTCTTTCGCCCGGCCGGTGACAACCAAGTAACGGTCGTCGACCCAGCGGCCGAGATCACCCGTTCGGAAGTAATCCTCGTCGTCGAAGGACGCTGCCTCGTCCTCCGGATGCAGGTAGCCGACCAACATCTGCGGTCCACGTGCGCGGATCTCGCCGTCGACCAGTTTGATGTCTGCGATCCCGGCCCGCCCATCGGTGTCCGCTGCGTGTTCGGAGTCGTGCAGTGAGCCCACGGTCGTCACCGGCACTTCCGTCGAGCCATAGACCCGGCTGACCGCCGCCTGCTCGAAATAGGTTGTGGCCCTCCGGATCAACGATGGCGGGACGGATGCACCCCCGCAGATGAATACCTTGAGGTCGGGCAGGCGGGTATGCGCGCGCTCAGAGGCGGCGAGCATACCTTCGAGAAACGGAGTGGCCCCGGCCATGTGCGTGCAGCGTTCGGCAGTCATCAGCGACGCCGCGGCGTCCGCGTCCCAGCGCTCCATCAGGACGGCCGTGGTGCCAAGCAGCAGTGGGCACTCGAACGCATAGATCGACCCGCCGATGTGTGCGATCGGCGACGGCACGAGGAAGGTGTCGCCGTTGTCGATCAGCCAATACTGGCCGATCTGACGGATCAGCGCGTGGATCGAATTATGAGTGTGCAATACCCCTTTGGGACGGCCGGTAGTGCCGGACGTGTACAGAATCATGCGTACGGAATCCGGGTTGAGAACCGGAAGGACCGCAGGGCCGTCGTCGGCGAACAGCGACGGGTACGGCGTGTGACAGCCGGCGTCGCCCCGCAGCACCACGACCTCGGGCGGCGACGTCATCTCTGCGGTGACCCGATCCAGCATGGCGACGTAGTCGTGCCTTCCGAAGATAGACGGCACGAAGATCGCGCGGCTGTCGCCGTCGGACAGGATGAACGCCAGCTCGCGATCCCGCAGGGACGGCAGGATCGGGTTCACCACCATGCCTGCCATGGTCGCGCCGAGGTAGATCACCGCCGCCTCATGCCAATTCGGCAGCATGAACGAAACCACGCTGCCAGCAGGCATGCGTGTGATCAGTGCCTGCGCCATCTGGGTAGCCTGCTCGTGCAGCGTCTCACAGTCGAGCCGTATGTCGCCGTCCACCAGTATCGTTCGCTGCGGCGTGGCGCCGGCGGCATCTTGCAGCGCATCGGCGAGTGTCTCCCGCACCCATAACCCGCGCGCGTACCCGGCGCTCCTGCGGGCGTTGGCGATTCGGACGTTCACCATGGCCTTGGCGTCCTGAGCCGAAGATTCGCACGCTCGGTTCGGTGGCGGGTCCGTGTCATTGACACTGAACAGGTTGCCCGCCTCTGAGCGACAATGTCGTTGGTCGTCAGTGCAACGGCGGGACAATATCTCTGACGATATCTCTCGGGATTTGCAGCCCTGGAGTTACTTTCGCCATCTACCCTCCGCGGTGAGCGACATTGTCGCTCAGAGGTGGGCACTGCGGTAGTCACCGGACCAGGCTCGCCGCTGCTCGCAGCACAATGGGTCACGGCGCTAGTCCTTGATCCGGCGCATGGTCATCGAATGCCGGTACCGCGACGAGGGATGCGTGTTGAGCGTGACCTGGGCGACCTCGCCGTCCGATGTCTTGTAGGTGCGCAGCATCTCCAGCGCAGCCGTGCCCGTCTCGACCTTCAGGGCATCCGCCAGTTCGGGGGTGACCGGCACTGCGGTGATCTCTTGATGCACCTCGACGACGCTCACCCCGAACAGGTCCTCGATCAGCGGAAAGATGGGCCCGGAGTGGCGTTGCAGCAGTCTGCCCACCGCGGCGAAGGCCCGGTTGATGTAGTACTCCGTCTTGCAGACCGGCGCCGCGCCACCGTCGGATCGCCGGTAACCGCGGACCGCCAACCACTCCGAGCCGACCTGCAGGCCGGTGCGTGCGGCGAGGGCGTCGTCGATTGTGACCATGGTGTTGGACTCGATTGCGAACTTCGCGCCCGTCGCGAACGCAAGCAGGTCGTCGATCGACACCACGTCCTGGGCATACGAATTCGTCGCCGGACGCGGGACGACGAGTGTTCCCGCTCGCGGCCGTGACGCGATCAGGTTGTCGTCACGCAGCCGGCGCAGTGCTTCGCGAACCGTGTAGCGGCTGACCTCGAACCGTTCGCACAGCTGTTGCTCGGTGGGCAGCTGCGAACCCACCGGGTACACGCCGTCGACGATCTCCTTGCGCAGCGTGCGCGCCACCTGAAGGTAGCGATGGTCGGTGGGGCTGACGGTCATGCGCGTCGCAACGCCAGAACGCTGCCATCGCCGTCGGCTGAAACGTAGAGGGTGCCGTCCGGTCCGATGGTGATGCCTGCGAACGGGCCCTGCGGCCCGGAGAACGGCGGCATTCCCTTCAGCGGCTTGGGTTCTACACCGGGCGGGGGTCCGACCGGCAGACCGGAGGCGACCATGTGGCGAGCGGCGGTGTTCAGGTCGACCGCGATGACCTCCTTGGCGCCGGCGTCGACGATGTAGAGCATTCCGTCTGAAACCGTGATGCCCTGGGGTCGCTGCAAGCCGTCGACGACCGTCTCCGAGGACCCTGAAGCCCCGGCCAGCCGCACGACCCGACCCGCGCCGGATTCGGACACCAATGGGATGCCGTTCGGGTCGAATGCGACGCCGACCGGATCCTGCAATCCCGAAGCCAGCACCTCCAGGGTGTCCGACCGCAGCGAGTGCACCCGGCCGGTGCCGAGTTCGGCGAAGACGATAGCGTCACCGGGGCCGATCGCGACTCCATAGAGTTGGTCGAATCCGTCTGCGAGATAGTCTGTTTCGCCGTCACAGGGGCGATAGCGGGCGATCTGTCCCCCTGACGTCGCGACCACGAAGGTGCCGGGTCCCGCCGGAGCCAAGCCGCGAAGGAAGCCGGGATATCCAGGCGAGAACAGCATGCCGACCGTACGCAGCGATCCGTCGGAATCCACGACGTAGAAGTAGGTGCCGTCGGCGACATAGAGGTCGCCGTTGTCACCGATCGCGAGATCCAACGGCCAGTTCAATCCGCCAGGCAACACGGTACGAGTCTCGCCGCCTCCGAGAATCTCGGTGATCTCACCGGTGAAGTTCGAGACGAACAACCGGTCGTCGACAAAGGTCAGATTGTCGAGGCCCGGTGTGAGCTGAGCCAGCAGGGTCTGCTCGCCGCTGCGCGGATCGATCCGCAACACCTGCCCGCTGGCGACCTGTGTGGAGACGATGAAGCCCTCCGAATCGAACTTCACCGCGTCTGGCACACCGAGGTCGCCTGCAACCCGTTGCGGCTCATCGCCATCGGGATCTAGTCGCCAGATCTCGTTGGCCACCATCAGCGGGTAGTACAACAGGCCATCGGGGCCGACCTCCATGGCGTTGGGCGACGGCAGATTTTCGAGCAGGATCCGCTGCGCGCCGGTGCTTCGATCGAGTTCCATCAGCCGTCCGCCCTCGCGGCACTCGCCGATGAACAGCCTGTCCTGGTGCACGGTGATTCCGTTGGCGCAGGGAAGGTCGTCGCGCAGAACTCGGGTTCGTCCACCTTCCTCGTGCACGCTCACCCTGCCGTCCATGACTTCGGTGGCGTACAGGTTGCCGCGGCTATCGAAGGCGACGTCGTCGGGCGCGATGATGTCGCCGCCCTTGGCGCTCACCGTGTCCAACCGTCCGGTGCCCAGATCCAGCGCGCTGATTTGGCTGCCGGTCACCTGCGCGACGTAGATGCGTCCGTCGGGACCGGTGCGCAGCCCGTTGGCGCCGAACAATCTGCTCGGTGCGGTGAGGCGCTCGAGTCGCCAGCCTTCGGCAGCGGTAGGGCTGTGTGCGGTGTACCTGGAGGGCCAGAGCGACTCCGTCGCGGGGAGAGTCATGACCTCGGACGCTATCAAGGTCCTTTAGTCCAGACAATAGCCGCAAGTAGAGACTCGTCCGGCCTTGACGAGCCGATCGCCGCTGCGGAATAGTGTTCTTCAATATGCAGAGCACCGTATTTTGTCCGGACAAAATAGGTACATGGACGATCTTCTGAGGCTGGACGGCCGCGTCGTCGTGGTGTCGGGCGCCGGTGGCGGCGGCATCGGCACCACCATCACGCGAATGGCGGCCGAGGCGGGTGCCACCGTCGTCGCGGTCAGTCGGTCGAAGGAAAACCTCGACGAGCACATCGCGCCGATGGCCCAGAGTGGGCTGTCGGTCGTGCCGGTCTCCGCGGACGCCTCAACCGACGAAGGCATCTCGGCGGTGCTCGATCAGGTGCGGCGCACCGAGGGCAACCTGTACGGACTCGTCAACATCGCCGGTGGCGCCGCGCCCGCCACCTGGATGCCCTCGACGAGGGTCAGTCGATCCGACTGGCGCGAGCTGTTCGTCGCGAATCTCGAGACAGCGTTCTTCATGAGCCAGGCGGTAGCCGCGGAGATACGCAGCCAGCAGAACCCCGGCTCGATCGTCTCGATCTCGTCGATAAGCGGGATGAACACCGCGCCGTTCCACATCGCCTACGGGACGGCCAAGGCCGCGGTCGTGGCGATGACCCGCACGATGGCGGTCGAGCTGGCGACTGACAACATCCGTGTCAACGCCGTGGCGCCGGGCGTCACCGAGACCGCGGCGTCGCGCACGTATACCGGCGACGACCCCGAGCGCGACCGCAAGGCGATCGCCATGGGGCGCCGTGGCCGACCCGAGGAACAAGCAGGCGCCATCCTGTTCCTGCTGTCCGACCTGTCGAGCTACGTCACTGGCCAGACTCTGCTCGTCGACGGCGGGTTGAACCTCAAGTGGACCCACCTCGGTGCCGACAACACCTCCCTGTTCCTCAAGGACGAGTCCTTCCGCGCGAGCATCACTCGGCATGAAACGGAGGAAGCATGACCGACATGGAAGTGCAGGCGACTGAAGAGCTCTCGGAGCCCGTGACCATCGGCGTGGACGCCTACACTTCCGAGGCGTACGCCCGCGCAGAACTTGACAAGCTGTGGCGGAAGGTGTGGCAACAGGTCGGTCGGGTCGAGGAGATCCCCGACGTCGGAAGCTACCTCACCTATGACATCCTCGACGACTCGATCATCGTCGTGCGCACGGGATTCGGAAACTCATGCTCGGATTTTGCTGCGCACCACAACGTGTGCATGCATCGCGGCCGCAGACTCGTCGACACCCCCGATGGCGCGAAGAACGCCTGCGGTAAGGCGAAGAAGTCCTTCGTGTGCGGATTCCACGGCTGGACATACGGACTCGACGGCGCCTGCACACACATCCGCGAGCAGAATGACTGGAAGGGCGTGCTGACTCCGGCGAACACGCATCTGGCCCCGGTGCAGGTCGATACGTGGGGCGGCTGGCTGTTCGTCAACATGGATTCCGATCCCGAGCCGTTGGCCGACTATCTCTTCCCGGCTGCCAAGATTCTCGATCCGTTCGGCCTGGAAAACA
>JAVXWV010000119.1:0-5754 GCA_032230775.1 Mycobacterium sp.
TGGTGGCACCCGACCACGTGGGCGGGGTCAGGATGCTGCGCCGCGGATATAACTTCACCGACGGCTCCGACGGGTTCGGGCATCTGGATGCCGGACTGTTCTTCATCGCGTTTGTGCGGAGCCCAACGACGAACTTCATCCCAGTGCTGGCGCAGATGTCCAGCGACGCACTCAACGAGTACATCTTCCACACGGGCACTGCGGTTTTCGCCTGCCCGCCCGGGCTGCGCGAGGGTGATTCGTCGGCCTACTGGGGTTCGACGCTCTTCGGATGATCGCGCCGGACCGGCGAGTGTCTTTTTGCCCGCCTCTGAGCGACAAGAGTCGGGTGAGCGACACATTGTCGCTCAGCGGCGGGCAATTAGCACCGCGCTTGGGTTGAGGTATTCGAGACGCAGCACTCGAGAACAGGGCGGATGTTCGATTAAGTTTTGACTCTGATGAACGTGGTCGAACGTGTAACTGAAGCTGTTCGCAGGCGGCGCATCGGGTGGGCCGGCTTCGCGGTAGAACAACCTCAGGCCGTCTACGTTCAAAGTCCGGTAGTGGGTCGCGACAACGAATGGCGTTACGAAACCAGGCTGATGCTCCAGCAGCTATTCAGCGAAATTGTCGCTCAGAGGCGGGCAATTAGCTGTGCCCGACGGCCGCTGCCTACGCGGTGAACTTCTCCGCGGCCGTGTCGCTCTCGTCGGCTTCTTCCACGGGCTCAGCTTCCTCGACTTCTTCGGCTTCCTCGACGTCCTCGGTCGCGGCGTCTTCAGGCGACGGCTCAGGAACTTCGACCGGCGCCGGCTCAGGTGCCTCCGCCGGTCCCGGCTCGGGAACGTCGGCAGGCGACGGATCGGGAATCCGGTCGGGCGCTGGCTCGGTGTCGGCGGACGGCCAGTAGGCGCGCCACTCCGCTTCGGTGATCTCCCCGAGCGTCGCCACGTCGAGTTCTTCCGGAACGTCCTCGCCACGGCGGCCGGCCGCGATCGCATGCTCGACGCCGCGGACGGTGTCCATAAACTCCAAAGTCGCTGAACGCAAACCATTCTCGGAGTCCGAACCGACTGCCACGGTCACAGAGGTGATGGTGTCCGGGATGAGATCGGCGGGCAGCCCCGCGGCCGAGGTTCGCTCAACAACCTTCTGCGCCAACGCCAATGCGGGCTGCCCGGTGGGCACGTCATCCATGGAGGAGCGGACCCCTTTGCTCGCCTTCTCTATAGCCTTGCGCTCCTCCCACTGCGCGAGCTGCTCATCGAGCGAAATCGATTCACCGGCGAGCACGGCGGGCACCCGGTTACCGAGCTTGCGCACCAGCGAATCGGCCACGTCGTCGATGCTGAACGGGTGCTGTGGCGCGTCCTCGGCGATGCGCGCGTGAAACAGCACTTGCAGCAACACGTCTCCAAGCTCCTCACGCAGCTCATCGGCATTGCCGCCGCGCACCGCGTCGAACACCTCGTAGGTCTCCTCGAGCAAGTAGCGGCGCAACGAGTCGTGCGTCTGCTCGCTCTCCCAAGGCCCGGACGTACGCAGCTTGTCCATCATCGCCACCGCGTCGACCAGGCGCTCTCCCGACGCGGAGTCGGGGGCGGCGATCAGCTTGTCGCCTGCCGCAAGCCGTGCCTTCACCGCGGGATGGTCGGGATCCGACGACAGCAACACCGGGGCGTCGTCCCCGTCGTAGGCGGGGCGGGCCGCAGGCAGCGACCAAGGCACCTTGACGGGCATCTCCTCGGTGTACTGAACGTCGCCAGTTAACAAGTCAATCGCCTCGACAGGGACCAACGATGGGCGGCGCGGGTCGACCAAAACGACTGTCATGTCGCTGGTCGCTTGTCATTCATCGCCGGTGTACCTCCGAACTTCGTTATATCAACACCTTCCTGGGATTTCCCATCGAGGGCCAACACCAACCCGGCCACCATGGCAACGAGTTCAAGATCACGAATCCGTGGTGCCCCAACGCCAGAACCCGCTCGCGGGATCGGCACTTGCACCGTTGACGTCGTCGCGCGGTAGTTCGCACTCGGATACAACCGCTTGAGCCTTAGTTGCTGAGAGTCCACCAGCTCCAGCGGCGAAATCCGAAGTGTCGACTCGGAGATCGCGCTGATTTCGGTGATTCCGTAGCTGCGGAGCAACAACCGCAGCCTCGCCACCGCGACCAATCGCTGCGCGGGTTCGGGCAGCGGCCCGTACCGGTCGACAAGCTCTTCGATCACCGCGTCTACCGCCGAGTCGTCGGCAGCCGCCGCCAGTCGCCGATATCCCTCCAGCCGCAGCCGGTCGCTCGGGATGTAGTCCGGCGGCAGGTTTGCGTCGACCGGTAGGTCGATCCGCAGGTCCTTCGGTTCCTCAACGGCGCGAACGGTTTTCCCGTCGGCCGCCGCACGGTAGGCCTCGACCGCCTCACCGACCAGTCGCACGTACAGGTCGAAGCCGACCCCGGCGACGTGCCCGGATTGCTCCGCGCCGAGCACGTTTCCGGCACCGCGAATTTCAAGATCTTTCAACGCAACCGCCATACCCGCGCCGAGCTCGTTGTTCTGAGCGATCGTCGCGAGCCTGTCGTAGGCGGTCTCGGTGAGCGGCACCTCGGGCGGATAGAGCATGTAGGCGTAACCGCGCTCCCGGCTGCGGCCGACCCTGCCCCGCAGCTGATGTAGCTGCGAGAGCCCGAACGTGTCGGCGCGTTCGACGATCAGTGTGTTCGCGTTGGAGATGTCCAGGCCCGTCTCGACGATCGTCGTGCACACCAGAATGTCGTATTCGCGGTTCCAGAACCCCTCGACGGTGTTCTCGAGAAGTTCCTCGGGCATCTGCCCATGGGCGACGGCCACGCGCGCTTCTGGCACCAGCGCCCGCACCCGCGCGGCGGTCTGGTCGATGGATCGCACCCGGTTGTGGATGTAGAAGGCCTGCCCGTCACGCAGCATTTCACGTCGTAAAGCCGCCGCGACCTGCTTGTCGTCGTGCGGGCCGACGTAAGTCAGCACCGGGTAGCGCTCCTCGGGCGGGGTGAGGATCGTCGACATCTCCCGGATGCCTGCCAGGCTCATCTCCAGGGTGCGCGGAATCGGGGTGGCGCTCATGGTCAGCACGTCGACGTGGGTGCGCATCGACTTGATGTGCTCCTTGTGCTCGACGCCGAAGCGCTGCTCCTCGTCGACCACGACCAGGCCGAGGTCTTTCCACGTCACGCCGGTCTGCAGCAGCCGGTGGGTGCCGATCACGATGTCGACCGAGCCGTTCTTCATGCCTTCCAACACCGCCCGCGATTCGGTGGGGCTGGTGAAGCGGGACAGGCCCTTCACGGTGACCGGGAAGCCGGCCATCCGCTCGGAGAACGTCTGCAGGTGCTGATCGGCCAGCAGCGTCGTCGGCACCAGCACCGCCACCTGCTTGCCGTCCTGTACCGCCTTGAACGCCGCGCGCACCGCGATCTCGGTCTTGCCGTAGCCGACGTCGCCACAGATCACCCGGTCCATCGGGACCGGCTTCTCCATATCCGCCTTGACCTCGGTGATCGCCGTCATCTGGTCGACGGTCTCGGTGAACCCGAACGCGTCCTCCATCTCGGCCTGCCACGGGCTGTCCGGGGCGTACGCGTGGCCCGCCGACGCCTGCCGCTTGGCGTACAGCGACACCAGTTCGGCGGCGATCTCGCGGACCGCCCTGCGGGCCTTTGTCTTCGTGTTCGCCCAGTCGCTGCCACCGAGGCGCGACAACGTCGGCGCCTCACCGCCGACATAGCGCGACAGCTGATCGAGCGAGTCCATCGGGACGTAGAGCCGGTCTGTGTTTTTTCCGCCGGCCCCCGACTTCTTGCTCGACCCGTACTCCAGCACCAGGTACTCGCGACGCGCCCCGCCGACCACGCGCTCGGTCATCTCGACGAACCGGCCGATGCCGTGCTGGTCGTGCACCACCAGATCGCCCGCGGTCAGCGCCAGCGGGTCGACGACGTTGCGGCGCTTGGCGGCCAGCCGCTTTCCGTCGACGGCGCTGGCCCGGTTGCCGGTCAGGTCGGTCTCGGTGATCACGACGAGGTTGGCCCCTGCGATCACCACACCGTCGTGCAGCGGTCCCTTGAGCACCCCGACGACGCCCTCTTTCGGCGCCGCACCTGGCTCCAACATCGTTGCGGGAGTGTCGGATTCGGCCAGTTGCTCGACGACGCGGTGCGCCGTGCCGGTGCCGGGGGTGACGACGACGGCGTAGCCGCCCGTCGCGACGTGCGCCCGAAGCATGGCGAAGATCTCGGCGATGTTGGTCTGCTGTCCCCGCGCTGACGGCGCGGGCCGGATGTTCAGCTCGAGCGCCGACTCGTCGGACAGCTGGCTCAGCGTCCACCATGGGTGCCCGCCCTCGCGTGCGGCCGCCCGTGCGTCGTCGAGTTCGACGAAACCCGAAGCGCCAAGGGCCTCGATGTCGATCGGCACGTCACCGCCGACCGCGGCCGTCGACCACGAGGCTTCCAGGAATTCGCGGCCGGTCTTGATCAGGTCGGCGGCGCGGCTGCGAACTTTCTCCGGATCGCAGATCAGCAGCGGTGTTCCCGCGGGCAGGTGGTCGGACAGCGTCGACAACTCGGTGGGCCGCATCAGCGGCAGCAGGGCCTCCATGCCGTCGACGGGGATGCCCTCGGCCAGCTTGGCGAGCATGTCGGGGATGCTGCCGGTGACGCTGTTCTCCACTGGCGGGTGCTCGGCAGCCAGCTTGGCGGCCCTGCCGCGGACATCGTCGGTGAGCAGCATCTCCCTGCACGGCACGGCGACCACCGAATCGACGGCGATCTCGGTGATCGAGCGCTGATCGGCGACGGCGAACATCCGCATCTCGGAGATCTCGTCGCCCCAGAACTCGGCGCGCACCGGGTGCTCGGCCGTCGGCGGGAAGACGTCGAGGATGCCGCCGCGCACCGCGAACTCGCCGCGCTTTCCGACCATGTCGACCCGGGTGTAGGCCAGGTCGACGAGCCGGGCGATGACACTGTCGAATGTCGCCGCCGGGGCGGCTCCGGCGGCGATCTCGGGCTCGGCCCCGACGCTCAGCGTCACCGGCTCGATGTCGGCCAGGTCGGGTGCCATCGGCTGCAGCAGCGATCGTGTCGTGGTGACCACGACGCGCAACGGCGGGCCGAGGCGCTCGTCCTCGGGATGGGCCAACCGGAGCAGCAGCATCAGCCGCGCGCCGATCGTGTCGACGCCCGGCGACAGCCGCTCGTGCGGCAGCGTCTCCCACGACGGGAACATCGCGACCGCATCGCCAAGCACGCCGCGCAGTCCGGCGGTCAGGTCGTCGGCCTCGCGTCCGGTGGCAGTGCCCCCGAGGCGCGGACCGGCCTGCGCCAGCGCGCTCGCCGCGAACCCCCTGGCGCTGGCCGGCCCGACGAGGGTGAGATCGCTGGGTCTGTCCTCGGCGCGACGGGCGACATCCGACAACGACGGATCCCGCAGCGCCAATTCAATGAGCCCCGCGATCGGGGTTTGAACATGGGCGATCCCCGATGCGGTCATGATGTATCCATCCTAGGCACTTGTGATTTCGGCGTGATTGGTCGCGCTAAGCGCAACTCACCACGCCGAAATCACTTACTCGTCGAGCAGCGGCGGGTCGTTCTCGAGGTGCAGCAGCCCGTTCCAACACAGGTTGACAAGATGCGCGGCGACGACTTCTTTCTTCGGCTCGCGCACATCGAGCCACCACTGCGCCGTCATCGACACCGACCCGACCAGCGCCTGGGCGTACAGCGGCGCG
>JAVXWV010000234.1:0-4480 GCA_032230775.1 Mycobacterium sp.
GCTGACGCTGCGCACCGTGCTGGACGCGGTGCCGCACCCCCGCTGGTGGTTCGACCTGCTGACCACCGAGCCGCTGTCGTTCGCGTCGCTGGACCGCTGGCCGGGAACGGTCGCCCAATACCTGGACACCATGTTCGACCCGACGGTGACGTTCGACGACCTCGCCTGGATCAAGGCGCAGTGGCCGAACAAGTTGGTAGTCAAGGGAATCCAGACGTTGGATGACGCCCGCGCGGTCGTCGACCTCGGTGTCGATGGCGTTCTGCTGTCCAACCACGGCGGGCGCCAGCTGGACCGCGCGCCCGTGCCGTTCCACCTGCTGCCCGCCGTCGCGCGCGAGCTCGGTGGCGATACGGAGGTTTTGCTGGACACCGGGATCATGTCAGGGGCCGACATCGTGGCGGCGGTTGCGCTCGGCGCACGGTTCACGCTTGTCGGCAGGGCCTACCTCTACGGGCTGATGGCCGGCGGTGAGGCTGGCGTCGACCGGGCCATCGAGATCCTGTCTGGCCAGGTCAGCCGCACGATGCGGCTGCTCGGCGTGACTTCCCTGGATGAGTTGACGCCGCAACACGTGACTCAGCTGTACCGCTTCGGCCGCGGCGTGTCGGGGTTCGACGCATAGTCACATCTGTAACTGCTTTCACACAGGTCACGGCGCATATCGCCCGCTCCCGAGTCCGTGCCGAGTCGGAATCGTTAGCCAACCGCGACGTCGCCACGCGGCGTCGCGCGACCGATCGACGCGTCTGCGCGTGTTGTATTACGCAGGCAAAGCAAACGGCAATTGCTTGTGGTGGAACGTAATGAAAGGTGGGTTGGTTGCCGTTATGAAGTTCATTGAGAGGTTTCGAGGTAAGTGGTTGCGCCGGCTGGCGGTGGGGGCCGTTGCGGCGGCGACACTGCCCGGGCTGATCGGCTTCGTCGGGGGTTCGGCGACTGCTGGTGCGTTTTCCCGGCCGGGTCTACCCGTTGAGTATCTGGATGTGTTCTCGGCTGCGATGAACCGCAACATCCGGATTGAGTTCCAGGGTGGTGGGCCGCACGCGGTCTATCTGCTCGACGGCCTGCGCGCACAGGACGACTACAGCGGCTGGGACATCAATACCCCAGCCTTCGAGTGGTACAACGGTTCCGGGCTGTCGCTCGTGATGCCGGTCGGTGGCCAGGCGAGCTTCTACACCGACTGGTACCAGCCGTCGCGGGGCAATGGCCAGGACTACACGTACAAGTGGGAGACCTTCCTGACACAGGAACTCCCGGCGTGGCTCGAGGCGAACAAGGGCGTGTCGCAGAACGGCAACGCGGTGGTCGGCCTCTCGATGGCAGGCAGCACCGCGCTGACGTACTCGATCTACTACCCGCAGAAGTTCATCTACGCCGCGTCACTGTCGGGCTTCCTTAACCCCTCCGAGGGCTGGTGGCCGATGCTGATCGGGCTCTCGATGAACGATGCGGGCGGCTACAACGCCGAAAGCATGTGGGGTCCGTCGTCAGACCCGGCGTGGAAGCGCAACGACCCGATGGTCAACATGGCCCAGCTGGTCGCCAACAACACCCGGATCTGGGTCTATTGCGGCACCGGAACCCCGTCGGATCTCGACTCGGGTACCTCGGGTGAAAACCTGATGGCCGCGCAGTTCCTCGAAGGGTTCACCCTGCGGACCAACGAGACCTTCCGCGACAACTACGTCGCGGCGGGCGGCAGAAACGGGGTGTTCAACTTCCCGCCACAGGGCACGCACACCTGGGCCTACTGGGGCCAGCAGTTGCAGCAGATGCTGCCTGATGTCCAGCGGGCACTGGGGGCTCAGGCCTCCACGTAGCGACCACCCACAACCAGGGAGCCTGCCGTCCACCCCCGAACGGCAGGCTCCCTGCTTTGTGCGTCGAGGCCCGGCTTCACAGTCGGGTGCGCTCGGCGATGTCCTCCTCGAACTCGGCGACCATCTCGTCGGTCAGGGTAGGGCGGGTGTCGGAGATGGCCGCCAGATAGTCGTCGGTGCGCGCTGGCTCACCGCGACGGAACTCGACCTCACGTTCAAACGCCGATTGCGCACCCTTACGGGAGGCGAACTCGATGTCGGCCGGGGTGAACATCTCACTGGCCTCGACGAGCTTGTCCACCTCGACGCCGTCCGCGTTGGCGCCGAGATAACGCCGCCAGATCGCCGCGCGGGCCACGTGATCGGGCGGACCGATCGGAATGATGTAGTCGAAGCGGCCGTGTCGCAGAAACGCCGAATCGAGCGACCGCACCGAGTTCGTCGCACAGATCAGCAGGCGTTCGCCGTGCTGACGGAAAGCTGGAATGAGCTTCAGCAGTTCGTTGGTGACACCGTGCGAGGGGTCGGACGGAATTCCCGAGCGCGAGCCGGCGATCTCCTCTACCTCGTCGATGAAGACCACCGCCGTTTCCAGTTCGATCAGGTTCACGAACGCCTCCCGCAACGCGGTCGACATCGCAACGTCCGGTGTGGCGAGCCGCGACGGGAACATTTCGACGAACGGCCAACCGAGCCTGCCCGCGACCGCCTTGGCGAAGCTGGTCTTGCCGGTGCCCGGCGGCCCGAACAGAATCACGGCCTTGGGGGGCGACGCGCCATACTGCTCCGCCAGATGCGGCTCAGCGAGCGGGAGCACGATCCGCCGTTCGATGACACGCTTCTCGGCCTCCATTCCCGCCATCGCCTGCCACAGCCCACGAGGCATCACCTGACCCCCGAGCGCGGCGAGCAGGCCTGCGTCGGACGCACCGACGTGGTCGAGCTTCTCGAAGTACGTCAGATCGCCACGCTCGGAGAACCCCAAGTTGCTCAGCGCGGCGGTCCCGGTGGCGTCAGCGGGCAGCAGCGCGCTGATGCGCCGCACCCCGAGGTTGCGCAGTCTGGTCTCCAACTCGCTCAGCAGCGCGCTGCCGATGCCGCGGTTGCGCCACCCGTTGCTCAACGCAACCATCGATAGCCAGGCACGTTCTCCCTGTAGCTGCGCCACCGCCATCCCGACGAGTTCGTCTCCCACGACGGCCACGACGGCGGGCTGACCCGACCTCGCTGCAGAGATGACCTCCGAAACCGGAAACACTGGATGGTTTTCATGGGGATGGCGGCTCTCATCCCACACGGAGATCGCCTGATCGAGGTCGTCGTCGTGGAAGTCGCGCAGTCGCCATGGAGCCATGCAGGTCAGAAGTACCTCGTTTGCGGTCCGACGTCATCGCCCGTATGGGTGTTCGTATGGGGGAACAAACGGGACGTCCCCAGGGTTGAGTCGGTCTGACTGAACTTTGGAGGATTGATGGCTGAAGTCAATAAGGCATCGGGTGTTGTGCCCATCCTTTTCACTAGTGACTCGATAGTCCTGCCGGGAATGGTGGTGCCGATCGAGCTGGACGACGCCGCACGTGCAGCTGTTGACGCCGCCCGGGCCAGTGAGTCCGGCGAGCTGCTGATCGCCCCCCGTCTGGAGGACCGGTACCCGTCCTACGGCGTGCTGGCCTCGATCGTGCAGGTCGGCCGGGTCGCCGGCGGCACGGCTGCGGTCGTGCGCGGCAAGGGCCGCGCGCAGATCGGCGCAGGCGCCAGCGGTCCCGGACCCGCGCTGTGGGTCGAGGTGACGGAGGTCACAGAAGACGCAGCATCCGAGTCGACTATCGCACTGGCCGCCGAGTACAAGAAGCTGCTGCTGGCATACCTGCAGCGGCGGGAGGCCTGGCAGATCGTCGACGTCGTCAACCAGCTGACCGATCCGTCGGCACTGGCCGACACCGCCGGTTACGCGTCCTATCTGACGCAGGTGCAGAAGCGGCAGCTGCTTGAGACGCCCGATGTCGCCGAGCGGCTGCGCGCGTTGATCGACTGGACCAGCGACCACCTCGCCGAGGTGGAGGTCAACGACAAGATCGCCGATGACGTCCGCGAGGGTATGGAGAAGACGCAGAAGGAGTTCCTGCTGCGCCAACAGCTGGCGGCGATCCGCAAGGAACTGGGCGAGGGCGAGCCAGAAGGATCCGACGACTATCGGGCCCGCGTCGAGGCGGCCGACCTGCCCGACAACGTGCGCGAGGCCGCACTGCGGGAGGTCGGCAAGCTCGAACGGTCCAGCGAGCAGAGCCCGGAGGGCGGCTGGATCCGCACCTGGCTGGACACCGTACTGGACCTGCCGTGGAACAGCCGCACAGACGACTCGACCGACCTGAAAGCCGCGCGGGAGATTCTCGACGCCGACCACCACGGGCTGGACGACGTCAAGGACCGCATCGTCGAATACCTGGCCGTGCGGGCGCGTCGCGCCGAGCGCGGGATGGCGGTCGTCGGCGGGCGCGGCTCCGGCGCCGTGATGGTGCTGGCCGGGCCGCCCGGTGTCGGCAAGACGTCGCTTGGCGAAAGCGTCGCACGGGCGTTGGGCCGCAAGTTCGTTCGCGTCGCGCTTGGCGGCGTGCGCGACGAGGCCGAGATCCGTGGCCACCGGCGTACCTACG
>JAVXWV010000293.1:0-8749 GCA_032230775.1 Mycobacterium sp.
CGGCAAGAGCTCGCTCATCCACGGATCGGTCGCAGGGCGTAACGGCGTGGTGGCCGTCGACCAGACGCCGATCCGTGGCTCGCGGCGGAGCAACCCGGCGACCTACACCGGCATGCTCGATCACATCCGCAAGGCCTTCGCGAAGGCGAACGGCGTGAAGCCGGCGTTGTTCAGCGCGAACTCCGACGGCGCTTGCCCCAACTGCAACGGGGCAGGCGTCATCTACACCGAGCTTGGCATCATGGCCACCGTCGAATCCGTCTGCGAAGTGTGCGAGGGGAATCGGTTCGAGGCATCGGTGCTCGAGTACAAGTTCGGTGGGCGCGACATCAGCGAGGTGCTGGCGATGTCGGTGACCGACGCCGAGAAGTTCTTCGGTGACGGCGACGCGAAAGTTCCCGCAGCGCACGCAATCCTTGAACGGCTCGCCGATGTGGGGCTCGGCTACCTCAGCCTCGGCCAGCCGCTCACCACACTGTCGGGCGGCGAGCGGCAGAGGCTCAAGCTGGCCAGCAATATCGGGGGCGGCAGTGACGTTTACGTACTCGACGAGCCGACCAGTGGCCTGCACCTCGCGGATGTCGAGCAGCTGCTCGGCCTGCTCGACAGGCTCGTCGACTCCGGCAAGTCGGTCATCGTGATCGAGCACCACCAGGCGGTCATGGCGCATGCCGACTGGATCATCGACCTCGGTCCCGGCGCCGGCCATGAGGGCGGCCAGGTGGTCTTCGAGGGCACACCCGCGGATCTGGTCGCCGACCGCTCGACGCTCACCGGCGAGCATCTGGCGGACTACGTCGATACGTGAGCCGGGTCCGTGCGGACCGGCTTGGCGTTGTGGATGCCGCACGTGCAGTCGTCGATCGAGGGGCAGGTGCAGCGCATGCCCCACTCGATGATCTCGCGGGCGCGTCGCAGTCCGGCTATCCGAGCGTCGATCTCGGCCAGTTTGGTCTCGGCGAGGGCTCGGGTAGCGGGTCGTCCTGGCTCGTCGTCGGCGAACAACATCTGGATCTCATCCAGGGCGAACCCTGCGGTCTTACACTGCCTGATCACCTCGAGACGGGCCAGGATCGACTCGTCGTAGCGGCGCTGGCCGCCGATTCGGGCAGGGGAATGCAGGAGCCCGATCCGCTCGTAGTAGCGCAGTGTCGTCGCCGCGACGTCCGCCTGACGCGCCAGTTCGCCAATCGTCAGCGTTGCCGCCATGAGGCCTCCCTTGATCCGGGGCTTGACTTAGAGCCAACTCTAAGTCGTTGACTGGAGCCATGCAGAAACACCCTCAGCGAGTAGATCTCCTTCGCGAGTTGAGCAGGGCCCGCTATGCCCTGCTCCGGACATACCGGCGCGACGGCACGGCGGTCGACACTCCGATCTGGTTCGATGCCCAGACGAGTTCAGTGGTTTTCCGGACCAAGATCGGACCGAAGACCAAACGTCTGACGGCCCGTCCGGAAGTCGAATTGACCCCATGCGACTACAAGGGTCAAGTCCGCAGCGACGCGAAGACCTTCACCGGCCAAGCGACCATTCTGTCCGGCACCGAGGCAGAGGAAGCGAATCGGGCACTGCATCGGCGCTACCGGTGGCAATGGAATGTCGTCCCGCTGATCAAGATTCCCGGTGTGGCCAACGTGCACGCCGACTTGCCACTGCGTGAGAAGCTGCGACGGGCCCGCGATCGCAAGTTGTGGACCGACAGCGCAATCGTCCGAATCCATTTCGGGTAGCGCGAGTACGTACGCTCGATGGCATGGCGAGCGTGTTGGCGGTCAACTTGGCCCACCCGAGGCCAAATGCGGACAAGGGGCAGTTGTTGACCGGTATTGACAAGCGGCCAACGGACGGCCCGGTTGCTGTGCGCGCTCCCGGCCCAATGGGCGGCGGTGAGGGCAGTGGCCTGGTGGGTGACTTCATTGGCGACCCGAAGGTGCACGGCGGCGACGATCAGGCGGTATACGCGTATGCCAGGGAAGATCTCGACCTCTGGCAGCGCGAGCTGGAGCGCGACCTCGGCAACGGAATGTTTGGCGAGAACGTCACCACAGAAGGGCTCGACGTCACCGGTGCTCGGATCGGCGAGCGATGGCAGGTCGGCTCTGACGGTCTTGTGCTCGAGGTGTCGCGGCCCCGCGTCCCGTGTCGGACGTTCGCGGACTGGCTGGCGATGAAGGGCTGGGTCAAGACGTTCACCAAGGCCGCAACGCCAGGGGCGTACCTCAGAGTGATCGAACCTGGAACGATGCGCGGCGGCGACTCGATTGTCGTGGTCGACAGGCCGGATCACGACGTGACGATTGGTCTCGTTTTCCGTGCGATGACACTAGAGGCGGAGCTGCTGCCTCGTCTCCTCGAGGCGGACGCTTTGCCCGATGAGATAAAAGAACTTGCTCGTCGCCGCGTCGACTCCTAACCGGATGTGGTGTGCTCGTCCACCACGTAGGCGCGGGTTGCTGCTCGATCGATGAAATTCTCTTCGTCTCCCGCGATTTCATCGCCACCAAGGCTGGCCATCCAGGCGGACAGGTCGTCACGGTCAGCGAAGACGAGTTCGGTCATGCAGTCAAAGCCGATCTCATCGCCTTCGATGTTGAAGGCGTCGCCACGCTGGATGTAGTTGCGCTTGTAGACAATTGGTACGAATGCCTTGCTCAGCACGAGCGGTACATGGTTGTGCTCGTAATAGTCGGCGAACTCCTGTGGCGACAGGCCGGGCTTGCGCTTCAAATATCCGAAAACCTTGATCATCCGCACTCCTTAGCGCAAAGTTCCGTACTGAGGGTCGTAGATCCCAAAGTAGAACAGGCGGCCGGAGGCATTGCCCAGGAGCGGTCCCTTGCCAGATCGTCGGAACTCGTTAAGGATTCCCGGGGAGGATCTTAGCTGGAGCCGGGTGGAGGACGCCGCGTGGCATTCGACGTAGCTGCACTGCGGCAGAAATATGCCCTTGAACGGGACAGGCGGCTGCGTCCTGATGGGGTAGCGCAGTACGTCGAAATCGCAGGTCCATTTGCTGGATTTGCCGACGATCCGTGGAGTGATCCGGGTTTCGCGCGTGAACCGCTGTCTGACGAGGTTGATGTCGCGATCATCGGCGCCGGCTTTGGGGGACTGCTTACCGGGGCCCGGTTGCGGGAATTCGGCGTGCAGAGCATTCGGCTGATCGACAAGGCCGCCGACGTTGGCGGCACCTGGTACTGGAACCGGTACCCCGGCATCGCGTGCGACGTCGAGTCGTATGTGTACATGCCGCTGCTCGAGGAGTTGGGCTACGTTCCCACCGAGAAATACGCCGGCGGCGACGAGATCTTCGCACACTGCCGACGCATCGCGGAGCACTACGACCTGTATCGCGGCATCTGTCTTCAGACCGAGGTCAACGAGATCCGCTGGGACCCAGCAGTTTCGCGCTGGTCCATCTCAACCAACCGAGGTGACGCGATTCGGGCACGCTTTGTGGCGATGGCCAACGGATACCTGCAGAAGCCGAAATTGCCTGGCATTGAGGGTATTAGCACATTTCGCGGCCACGCCTTTCACACCAGTAGGTGGGACTACGACTACACCGGATCCGACCTGGCCAAGCTGTCAGATAAGCGGGTGGGCATTATCGGCACCGGCGCCACCGCTATTCAGTGCGTTCCGCATCTGGCGAAATCGGTCAAGCAGCTGCTGGTCTTCCAGCGCACGCCGTCTACCGTCGATGTCCGCGGTAACCGACCCACCGATCCGGCTTGGTCGGCAGGCCTGGACGAGGGTTGGCAGCGCCGCCGCATCGAGAATTTTCAACTGCTGACCACCGGCGGTGAAGCCGACGAGGATTTGGTCGATGACGCCTGGACAAGCATTGTGAAGAAGCTCTTCGTGATGCGGCAGACCAGCATCGCGGGTATGTCCGACGAAGACCGTTTACACGCAGTCGATCTGGCCGACTTCGCCAAGATGGAGGATATCCGGGCCCGCGTTGATTCGATCGTGATCGACCCGGCCACCGCGGAAGCCCTCAAGCCCTGGTACGGGTACTTCTGCAAGCGACCGTGCTTTCACGACGAGTATCTCCAATCGTTCAACCGCGACAACGTCACTCTTGTCGATACCCGTGGCTTGGGCGTCGAGCAGATCACGGCCGACGGAGTCGTGGTCGACGGGACGAAGCACAGTATCGACTGCCTGATCTTTGCTACGGGCTTCGAAGTCGGAACGGACTACTCACGTCGCACTGGATTCGAGATCGTCGGCCGAGGCGGCGAGACCCTCACTGACAAATGGCGCGACGGCATACGCACCCTCCACGGCCTGAGTGTCCACGGTTTTCCAAACTGCTTCGTGCTTAGCATTGCCCAGTCCGGCTTCACCGTGAACTTCCCGTATATGCTCGATGTTCAGGCGCGTCACACCGCCTCGGTGATTGCCTGGGCATTGACCAACGACGCTACCGAGATAGAGGCCACTGCCCAGGCCGAAGCGGCCTGGGTTCAAAGCGTGATCGACCGCTCCGGGGCCAGTGCCGAGCGGGCAAAGGTGTGCACACCTGGTTACTACAACAGGGAAGGCCAAGCGAACGCGAAGACGCGCCAAGGAAGCTTCTTCTTCGGGAGCCCGACCGAGTATGCCGACATCCTCGAGGCGTGGAGGGCGCAGGGGTCGTTGGACGGGTTTGAGGTCCGCACAGGTGTCACCCGGTGACCTCAGGCCGCCGATACCTGGCTGGTCGGGTGCGGGCACTGACTCGACGCCGGTCGCCGCGAGTGGTGATCATCGGGGCGGGTTTCGGCGGGTTGGCCGCAGCGGTGGCGTTGCGGCGAAAGGGCATCGATGACCTGCTGATCGTCGAGCGTGCCGATGGTGTCGGTGGAACGTGGCGGCAGAACATCTATCCGGGCGCGGCGTGCGATATCCAGAGCCACTTGTATTCCTTCTCTTTCGCACCGAACCGTTCGTGGAGTCGCACCTACGCGTATCAACCAGAGATCCTCGCCTACCTGGAAACGGTGGCCGACGACTTCGACCTCCGCAGGCACCTGATGCTCGGCACTTCCGTGCGCAGGCTGGTCTGGAACGAAGCAGCGCTGCACTGGGAGTTGGAGCTGGACGGCGGCGGCGACGGCGACGGCGACGAGAGCGCGGTTGTCGCGGACGTCGTCGTCAGCGGCGTTGGATTGTTCGGTTCCGTGAGGTACCCCGATATCGAAGGCCTTGCCGACTTCTCCGGCAACGTGATGCACACCGCGCAGTGGGACGCCTCCGTCGACCTGACCGGAAAGCGGGTGGCGGTCGTCGGCACTGGCGCTAGTGGCGTGCAGGTCGTACCCGAACTTGCCAGTGCGGCAGCGCAACTGACGGTCTTCCAGCGCACGCCACCGTGGATGGTACCCAAGCCGGACCGCCCCTTCAGCGCCGAAGAGCTTGCACGCTTTCGTCGCTACCCGTGGGCCTCGCTTCGGGAGCGCTGGCGCCTGTGGAAACTGCAACACGACAACACCGCGCTCACCCCAGACCATCCGCAGCTGGCGGTCGCTCAGGAGATGTCGGAGAACTTCCTACGGCGCCACGTTGCCGACGAGAGGCTGCGCGACGCGCTGACGCCGCGGTATCCGTTCCGATGCAAGCGAGTCCTGCTCGGCGAAAGTTACTACCTGGCGCTGCAACGTGCCCACGTCGATCTCGTGACTGACCCGATTGAACGCTTCACCGCCACATCGGTTGTCACAGCGGGCGGTGACGTCATCGATGTCGATGCCATAGTGCTGGCGACAGGATTCGAAACCAGCAGGTACCTCTCCGGTCTCGACGTGATCGGTATTGGCGGCGAAAGTCTGCACGAGCGTTGGGGTTTGGACCCGCGAGCCTATCTGGGGGTGGCTGTCAGCGGATTCCCGAACTTCTTCATGCTGTATGGCCCAAACACCAATCAGGGCGCCAACTCGATCATTTACATCTTGGAGGCGGGCGCGCGCATGGTGGCGAGCGCAGTGGGGCGCCTCGGGCGACGAGGTGGCTACCTCGACGTCCGTCCGGAGGTCGAGCACCAGTTCAACGGCCAGATTTCCGCCGAACTGGAGCGGACCATATGGACACGCTGCGACAGTTACTACCGGTCGCCAACCGGGCGCATCGTCACCCAATGGCCGCGTTCAGAACTCGACTATGCGAGGGCGACATGGCGACTACGGCCACGCGACTGGCACCATAAGCCGGTTTCGCCAACAACGTCACTGTGACGTATTACGTTGGGGGACACGGTGATTTGGGGGACACGGTGATTTGGCGGACAGGGTGATTTGGGGGACGCGGTGATTGCGGGGGAGAGCGTCATCTCTTCTTTGGCGCGGTCTCGACGGCCGCTTTCCTGGAACTGCCTCCGCACCGCGATTGGCGAGTTGACTCAGCGTCGTTTGCGCCGGGGACCGACGCTACGGGGTCCTCTCAGCAAACCATCCAGGTTCCACTCAGCAAACCATTTTAGTGTGGTGAAGTCCAGCCCAGCTGTGTAAGATTCGCCAGCGGGGAACCGCGATCCAGCGGGCGGGTCAACTGTCTTGGGCGTCAATTCGTTTGGAGGGGCACTGTGATCACGAACCCGTTCGACGACGAGGGTAACTTTTTCGTTCTGGTCAACGACGAGGAGCAGCACAGTCTGTGGCCGACGTTTGCAAACATTCCGGATGGATGGCGGGTGGTCTACGGCGAAGCGGAATGGGCCGCGTGTCTGGCCTACCTTGAAACGAGTGGATTGATATTCGGCGAAAGAGTCTGCGTGACAGGCTGGCCAAGGGCCAACGAGGATGATCGCTTGACCGTCTCAATTCGAGGGTAGGAGATGGAACTCGGCGACCCGGCCTTACCAGTCACGCGCGGACAGCTGGACATCTGGCTCGCGCAGGAAACAGGCGACTCGGGAACGGAATGGCAGCTTGGACTATTCGTAAAAATCGACGGCGCCGTAGAGCGCGATGCCCTCGAATGGGCGATCCGTCGTGTGGTGGGAGAAGCCGAACCAGTCCGGGCCGCCTTCTTCGAGGTGAATGGCCGGCTGTACCAACGGCCGGTCGACTACCGAGACGTCGAGCTGGCTACTTTCGACCTGAGCCATGTGGACCAGCCCATGCGGGAAGCTCGCGAGATAGCAACGTCGATTCAGCGCACGCCGATGCCATTCACAGACCAACTGTTCAGATTCGCGTTATTCCAGGCTCGGGCCGATGAAACCTATCTGTTTGTGTGCTGCCACCACATCGTTGTTGACGGATATGGTCTTGCGCTAGTTTGCCAGCGAATTGCATCGGTTTATTCTGCAGTTGTTTCTGGCGCACCGATTCCGCCACATATCTTCGGTTCGCTCCAAGATTTGCTGGACTGCGAACGGGATTACGAAGCGTCTGAATCCTATGTCGAGGATCAGGCATATTGGACTGCTAATCTTCCAATGGCAACCGAACGCGACTATCGTTTGCCTGAAGACTTGGGCGAAAGCGATCCGCATCGGTCTTCTGGGCCGGTTCGATTGGATCCCGCGATCCTCCTCCAGGTCCAGCAGCTGTGCCTGGCGTGGAACATGCCCCGATCGACGGTGATCACCGCGGCGTGCGCGCTAGTGGTTCGTGCCTGGTGTGCCGACGGCCAAGAGGTCGTGCTCGACTTCCCGGTCAGCAGGCGCGTAGTGCCGGAGTCGAAAAACCTTCCCGGGATGGTCGCCGGGGTTGTGCCATTGGTGCTGCAAGTTTCGCCGCGATCTTCGGTGGCCGATTTCTGTGTGCATGTTGACACCCGCATCCGGGAAACGCTGCAACATCAGCGGTTTCCGGTGCAAGCCCTGGAGCGCAAATCTCACCTCCGCGGTCCGGGGGTGGCCGATAGGGTGGCGCTTGATTTCCTCCCGTCTGGATTCACGCTGCCCTTCGGCGGTGCAGCGGCGTCGGGGTCACTGATTTCCGGCCCCGGGCGCGGCTTTGGGCTGATTTTTTCCGGCGCCGGTGACGAGCTGCTGCTCAGCACGTTGGGCTCCGGGCAGCCGTTCTCGACCTTTGACATCGCTGATCTGGCGGGTCAGTTGGAGCGGGTGTTGGCGGCGATGACCACTGATCCGGGACGGCGGTTGTCGTCGATGGATGCGCTGGACGCCGATGAGCATGCCCAGCTGGATCGTTGGGGGGGCAGGGCGGTCTTGGCCCAGCCGGTCGCCGGGGCGTCGGTTCCGGCGTTGTTCGCTGCGCAGGTGGCCCGTACCCCCGACGCGGTGGCGCTGGTGTGCGGGACCGGGTCATTGACGTATCGAGAACTCGACGAGGCCGGAAACCGGTTGGCGCATCTGCTGGCCGGTCATGGCGCAGGCCCGGGTTCCTCTGTGGCGCTGCTGTTTTCGCGGTCGGCCGAGGCGATCGTGGCGATCTTGGCGGTGCTCAAGGCGGGGGCGGCCTACCTGCCGATCGATCCGGCGCTGCCGTCGGCGCGGATCGAGTTCATGCTTGGTGACGCTGCGCCGATCGCTGCGGTCACCACGAGTGATCTGGCCGACCGGCTCGACGAGTTCGGCATCAGGGTCATCGATGTTGAGGACCCCGCTCTTAGAGCTCAGCCCAGCAGCCCACCGCCCGCACCCGCGCCCGACGACCTGGCCCACATCATCTATACCTCCGGCACCACTGGCGTTCCGAAGGGGGTGGCGGTCACCCACCGCAACGTCTCCCAGTTGTTCGAGTCGCTGGAGATCGGCTTCGAATTGGGTCCAGTGTTGGCGTCGCAACAAGTC
>JAVXWV010000294.1:0-8499 GCA_032230775.1 Mycobacterium sp.
GGCGTCCAATCGTCCACCACAGGTCGCGCTGCATTGCCTCGGGTCCGTCGTGACGTCCACCCATGTCGAGCGGAAGGCCGTCAGTGGCATGCCCGACGAACTCCGGATGCAGCAGCTCGGATAACGCCTCGCGGTCACCGACGGCGAGCGCTCGGTAAAGCTGTTGAGCGCTCGACACTTCGGTGTGCAGGTCGTCGGAGGCGTTCACCTCGTGGTTCCCTTCTCAGGCCCTCGGTTCGACCGGGCCTTGTCCTTTAATGTCGTAATGTCGATTCGAAGGAATGATCCCCAGTCCAGCTGTACTGCCGCTCAGACTATCATGATTTTCTATTCTCCATTAAATTAACTGGGGGCCCTGGAGGCACTGAGCTGTTGCACGAGTCGAAACTTCTGCACCTTGCCCGTCGGCGTGGTGGGCAGGTCGTCCGCACGGTAGAAAGCCACCCGTTTAGGGACCTTGAACCTCGCGAGTTTGGCACGGCACAAGGCCAGAACGTCGGCCTCTGTGAGTGCGGCGCCCAGGGCCGGAACAACGACGACACAACCGATTTCGCCCCAACGTTCGTCGGGCAGCCCGATCGCGAACACCTGACTGATCTCCTCGTGGGCGGCAAGGAGATCTTCGATCTCCTTTGGCATGACTAGTTCTCCGCCGCTCTTGTAGAGCTCCTTGCTGCGCCCGGTCACCTCGAGGTAGCCGTCTTGGCGCACCACGCCCAGATCACCGGAGTGCAACCAGCCGTTCCGCAGCGTCGCGGCGGTGTCGTCGGGCCGATTCCAGTATCTCAGCATCGTCGAGGGCCCGCGCGACACAAGTTCGCCTTCCTCGCCAGGCGGCACTGCGCCGCCGCTCTCGGGGTGTACCGCCTTGTACTCCACGAGCGCGTCCGTTCCCGGGACTCCAGCAGCGCAGGCCATCTTGGGGCGCCCCACGGTGTTGGACGTAAGTTCGAGTGGGTCCTCCGGACGGGTCATCGTCATCGCCCCGCCGCACTCGGTCATCCCGTAGCCAGTGACGATCTCGCTGACACCGAGTTCGGCCTGAATCCGTTCCCACAGCCAAATCGGCGCCGGCGCCGAACCGCACAAGATCGCCGTGAGCGAGCTCAGGTCGAAATCATTGCGCGACCGGTGCTCGATCATCGCCACCGCCATCGTGGGCACGCACAGGATGTCGGTGGCCCGGTGCCGCTGAATGCCGGCGAAGTAGCCCTCGGCGGAGAAGGTGGTCTGCGGGATGACCGCCCCGCCAACGAAGCTGACCGACAGCAGGCCTTCAACGTAGCCGAACATGTGATAGCACGGCAGCGAGAACAGAATCCGCCGACCATCCTCATAGGCCCGGGTCAGTGCCGAAGCGAAGGCGGTGCGCAGTACGGCGTCGTGAGATACCAGCACGCCCTTGGGCGATCCAGTCGTACCGGAGGTGTAGAGCATGTCGCCGGGCCCAGACGGATCGACCGCCCGACCGTCGCTGGCGCCGGGGTTGCGCTCGCCCAATGCGGCCAGGCCTTCGACCGTTAGCGCACCGGGACGCGCCCGGCCGTCGGTGTCGAGCAGCACCACGGTGGGCGGATCGGGTATGTCGCCGAGCATCCCCTGGTGATCCAGGTCGGCGAACCCGGTCATGGCGACCACTACTCGGCACCCCGAATCCGCCAGGACGAATCGCAGTTCTTCGCTGCGGTAGAGATAGTTGAGCGGGACGGCGATGGCGCCTGCCCGGGCGATGGCGAACTTGATCGCCACGAACTCCGGATAGTTCGCCATCAACATCGCCACTCGGTCGCCCTCACGAACGCCGATGGTCGCCAAACCGTCGGCCAGACGGCGTGATTGGCCTGCGATGTCATCGTAGGTGAGCTCGCGGTCGTCGGCGAGGACCATGGGCCGGTCGCGGTAGCGTTCGGCACAGGTGTCCAGCCAGTCCGACAGGGTGCGCGGCTGCCACGCCCCGAAACGCCGCCGCAGCACGTCGCGACGGATGTCGATGTCTGCAGTCGGAATCACAATTCGCGCACGTCGCCGCGGATGATCGCGTCTCGCAACTCGAACTTGCGCACCTTGCCCGTTGGTGTCACTGGAAACTCGGCCGCGAGAAACCACCGTGCCGGAATCTTGAACGGAGCCAATCGATTACGCAAATGGCCGATGAGGGCGTCCTTGAGCAGCGCGTCGGCGTCTCGGGATGTGCGCAGGACCGCGGCCACCTCCTCGCCAAGCCGGTCGTGGGCCAGTCCCACGACGGCACAGTCCACGACGTCGTCGTGGCTGATCAGATGCGATTCGATCTCGGCCGGAGCAATGTTCTCGCCGCCGCGAATGATCAGCTCTTTGAGGCGGCCGGTGACCGTCAGATAGCCGCGCGAGTCCATTGTGCCGAGATCCCCGGTGTGGACGAAACCCTCGTCATCGATCGCGCGGGCGGTCGCGTCGAGGTCGTGCAGATATCCCACGAAGGCCTGGTATCCCTTGGCACATATCTCGCCAGGCTCACCCACGCTGACCACCTCGCCGCTGACAGGATCGACGATGCGGCAATCGACCTGGGGCAAAGGGCGACCGACCGTGTTCAGCCGATCGGCGCGCGCATCCTCGGGCCGAGTCGCGGTGAGCACAGGAGACAACTCGGTTTGCCCGAACAGGTTGATGATCGTGGCGCCGAATACCTGCTCGGCGGACTCGATCAGCGGCGCCGACACATTCGACGCACCGCCCATGATGGTATGCAACTGCGGAGCGCAATCATTGCTAGCGCGTTGCGCTTCCAATAACGCTGCTAGCACAGTGGGCACATAGAACAGTACCGACACGTTCTCCATGCGCAGCGCTTGCAGCACCGGCACCGGATCGAAGCGATCGACCAAAATGACTGTGCCGCCGATCCACAGCGGTCCAAGCGTGGCGATCACACATCCGGCGGTGTGAAACATCGGCAGCGGATTGAGACAGATGGCGCCGGCGGGCACCGACAGCTCTTCGACCGTCAGCTTGGCCACGTTGATCAGCGACTTGTGACGGAGCAGGACGCCCTTCGGGTTGTCGGTCGTACCCGAGGTGTATTGAAGCATGACGATGTCCTCGGCATTGCCGGGTGCGTTTCGCGTGACGTGGTCGTCGATGTGCTCGGCGCGCCACGTCGACGAATCCGATAGCGACAAACATCTCAAGTCCGGCAGATTGACGGCGACACGCCGGACGACAGCAGCCATGTCGTAATCGCGGTTGGCGTCGGCGTGCAGCAGCACCGCGGAGCAGGAGTGCCGGAGTGCGTAGTGCAATTCCTCTTCGCGCAATGCGGGATTGATGGCGACGAGCACCATGCCCGCCAGCGCGGCCCCGTACTGAATGATCGGCCATTCAATGACATTCGGGGCCCAGATGGCGATGAAGCTTCCACGTTCGGCCAAGGCTGCCAACGCGGATGCCACGCGACACGCCTCGTGGTGCAATTGCTGGTAAGTCAGCCGGACCTGCTCGCCGGTGCCGTGACGCACACCGACGAGCGCCACCCGATCGGGGTGGGCGTTCGTGCGCGCGCTGAGGAGCTCGCCGACGGTAAACTCCACCAAATCCACACTGCGGTCGGCGTCCCAACTCGCCCTCTGACGAGTCGAGTCGGCCGATGTCCGGTTGCGCGTAGTGCTCATGGGTTAGACGGGGCTTTCCCCGGTTTGGCGTTGGACATGTCGCTGATGTCGGCGCGTCTCACGAACCCTGCTCCGGAGACTCGCCCCGCCAGCGGCTGTGTGACGGGTCGAGAAGACCCATGAGGCGTTCCTCGGGCAGCCAGATAATCGTCTCCAGTTCCAGCGCGTCCAGATAGCGCACGCGGCCGCTGTGGAGATCCTCCAACCGCAACCGGGACGCATTACCGTCGGTGTCGAATCGCACTGACACCACGGCGAACTCACTGCCGACGACGCCATCGCTGTCGTCGAACTCGATTGTCATGCCACCCCTTAGATCAAGAACCCAAGCGTGGGCAACGGTTGAGCATTGTCCACAAGCACCACCTTCTTGTACGCGAGGAATAGGTCGCCCTCTCGGAGACGTAGCCGATACGTCGTGCGACCGCCCCACAGATGGCTTCCACGCGACCGCGACTCGATGGCCAGGAAGTTGGCAGCGAGCTCGAGGTCGATGCCCTCGTTGGGATTTCCTCTGCCGCCAAGGAATTCGATGTTGGACAACAACCGCCGCAGGTTTGACGGCGGTGCCTGCGCGTAGCGCTTGCCTGTGCGTAACTGTTTGAGCCGAGTGGAGATGCGATTGCGGTTGTCGTAGATGACGGACATCTGCTGCTCGGGGTTGGAGCCTTCGCCCCCGACAGGCACCCAGTACAGCGCATCGTCTGTCCACAGCGCTTCCCACGCGTCGTAGTCACCCTCGTCCGCCAGCCGCGCCTCCCGGTAGAGGAACTGCTCGACGGCGAACCGGTCGAATCCGTCGGGTACCGGCCCGAGGCCGCTCTCCGTGCCGACAGCGGATGTCACGTCGCCTCCATCAAGCTTCTGTACTGCCTCCAGAAACCCCGCATGGCGGTCTCGTCGGTGGCCGCGCCGATCGTGAAACCGTTGTCATCGACGCGCTCGCGGTTCAGCCCACGGCGCACGTCGAGCCACTCGGGGGTGAGCGACGCGAGGCCGGCCTGATTGCGCTCGTACATCTCGGTGTCGTCGGCCAGCAGCATGCCCGCCGGGCCCACCGAACCGACGCATTGCGACACCATCCGCCGGTTGAGTTCATGCGCTCCGGCCAGCTGCACCGCCGTCGAGTACTGGATGCACTCACCCACCGCGACCGGTTGAATGTTGAAGACTTGGATTTCCGCAATGAACAAGTTCGGGAAGATCATGACGTGCGGTGCGCCCTCGATGAGGATGCGTTCGGCGTCCTCCCCGTGTTTGGCGCGCATCGCCGCGACGTAGTCGGGGACCCGGGACTCCGTTGTGCCGAACCAGCGCATCGGTTCGGCGAACTTGCGGAACTCCGGACGCAGATCGTTCTCGCTATGACCGTTGCGAAGATCGCGGGTCACCGCGGTCGAGGAATCGCTGTAGAGAGGTCCGATCGTGCTGCCTGTCACCCCGAAGATGGATCCGTGCACGAACTGTGGGTGGTAGCCATCGGTTTCGTTCTCGGCCAACAGTTTCCAGTTCGCCCGGGTGCGATGCTGCAGCCATCCGGCGGTGAGCTCAACGCGGCCTTCGGGTGACAACCGCACCAGCCGGTCGATCTCGCCGCCCGCGGCGCCGAGGTGCTCCACCAGTGTCGGACCTTCAGTGGCGAAGCTACCGAAGATGAAGCCATGGTAAGAGTCGACCCTCGGCACTCGCCCCAGAGCGAGATCGAGCTTGCGTTCACCGTAACCCTTGAAGAACGGAAAACCGACTAGCTCGCCGTTGCTGCGGTACGTCCAACCGTGATAGGGGCAGCGAAAAGCCGACGCGTTGCCTTTGGCGTCGTCGCATACCTGGTTGCCGCGGTGCGCGCATCGGTTCAGCAGCAGGTGCAGCTCGCCGTCGCGGTCGCGGGTCATGATCACGTCCTGTAGCCCGAGACGTTTCCGCACATAGTCCCCGGGCTGCGCCACTTCGCTCTCGTGGCCGACGAAAACCCATGTGCGGTACCAGATCTTGTCCAGCTCCTCGGCGAAGATGCTCGGCTCCGTGTATAGCGAACCGTGCACCTTGTCAGGCTTGATCAGCCGGTCATACAGGCTGGCGGCATCGGTCGCCGGGTTGATGACCGAAGTCATGGTTGCGCTCCTTCGCCGGCGCCGAAGACCGGCCGCCGCTTCTCCCGAAAGGCGGCGATGCCTTCGGCGAAATCATCGGTCTCGAAAAGCTCTGACTGGCAGATGGCTTCGCGATCGAGGATCTCGAACGGGTTGACCGAGCCGGGATCAGCCAGCAGCGCCTTGATCACCCCGTAGGCGCGCGACGGCCCCGCCGCGAGCTGTCGGGCGTCGCTGCATGCCGACTCCAGGGCTTGGCCCGGCTCCGCGACGGCATCGACGAGGCCCATTTCGAGAGCCTCCGGCGCGGTGATCGGTGCGGGCAGCATCAACATCTGCTTCGCCCGCGCCGCTCCGACGCGCGCAGGCAACGACACGAAGGTGCCCATGTCTCCGGATAATCCGACACTGGTGAAGGTGGTGGCGAACGTCGCGTCGCGCGCCGCGACGACGCGGTCGCAGGCGGCCGCGAGCGCGGTGCCCGCGCCGTATGCCGACCCCTCGACGGCAGCCAGCACGGGCTTGGGTGTGTTCCAGATCGCGCGGATAACGCGCTGCGCCAAATGGAGTCGGTCCAGGGCGCGCTCGGCGGGCATGCGCTCCATCGTGGAGATGTCTCCACCAGAACAGAACACTGGCCCAGCCCCGGTCACGATGATCACGCGGATATCGCGATCGCGGTCAGCGGACTCGATCGCCTCTGCCAGGGCGATGCGTAACTCGATGTCGATCGCGTTGCGCATCTGCGGCCGGTTGAGCGTGACTGTGCGCACAGAGGCCTCATCGTCGACGAGCACAGGGCCGGTCATCGTGGTGGTCATCGGCCGGTGAACCTCGGTGGGCGGCGTTCGATGACGGCCCGCAATCCCTCGAGCGCGTCGGCGGTGCCGGACAACTCGGACACGGTGCGTGACTCTTCGGCCAGCCGTTGCTCAACCGAGGCACCTACGCCGTTCCACACCAGGCGTTTGGTGGCGGACACGGCCAGGGTCGGCGAGCTCGCCAGCGTGGTGGCGATTTCTATTGCGCGGGCCGACAACTCATCGTCGGGCACCGTCTCGGTGACGATCCCGATGTCGCGTGCTTCCGCGGCTGTCAACGTGGGGTTGAGTAGCAGTACGCGCAGTGCCTGCCGCAGACCAACGAGTTGGGTCAGCGTCACGGACGACCCGCCGTCAGGGGCCATGCCCACCCGCACCGCCCCGGAGAAGAACTTCGCCGACTCGGCTGCCACGACGATGTCGGACGCGCAGACCAGACCCAGCCCGCCGCCGCCGGCGGCGAAACCCTGCACCGCGGTGACCACGGGTACGCGCAACTGGATCAGCGCCGAGGTTGCCAGCTGCAGCCAGGCCGTCGCCTCGCGCAGATACTGCGGTAGATCCGCGCCCTTGGACTCGAAGGTGTGGATATCGCCGCCTGCACAGAAGTTGCGTCCTTCGCCGCTCAGGAGGACCACCCGCACCGAGGCATCGGCGTGGCATTGCAGGATGGCCGCGTGCAGCGCCTTGAGAATTTCCACGTTGAGCCCGTTTGAAGCTTCGGGCCGGTTCAGGCGCAGCCGAGCGATGCCCTCGGAGCCGACATCGAGTGTCACGGGTGGTGCGTCAATGGTGGTCATGAGGTTGTACCTACCCTTCGTAGTTGCTCGGCACCGTGATCGGTGATGTGCTCCACGACCGCGGTGATCTCGTCATCGAGGCCGGGCGCGAGCGGCCGCTCTTGTCCGGCTCCGACCAGCTTTTTGATCGTGGCCATCGCGGCGCGGTCGCGGCCGGCCAGCTTCGTGACGAAATCATGCACACCTGCGTCGAAGTCTTGGGGCGGAAAACTGCGGTACGCCAAGCCAATACGTACCGCGTCCAACCCGCTCAGACAGTCGCCGCTCAAGAGCAGTCCCAGCGCGGTCTGGCGCCCGACCAGGCGTGGCAGCCGCTGCGTACTGCCCCCGCCGGGGATCATGCCGAAATTGATGTGGCTGTCGGCGATCTTGGCGTCGTCGCTGACAATCACGATGTCGGCTGCCTGCATCAGCTCGAAGCCGCCCGCCATGGCGACACCCTCGACGGCGACAATCACTGGTATATCGACGGCACTGACGGCGCCACACGCGCCACGGAAGGCGTCGAACAGCGTCCGCAGCGGCTGGCCGCCGACGGATCGCAGGCGTTCGACCTCAGCGACGTCGCCGCCTGCGCAAAAGTTCTCGCCCGCCCCGCGGATGACGATCACGTTCACCGCTGGGTCGGCTGACAACTCGCGCAGTGCCTTTTCGAGTTGACGGGCCAGCTCGGTTGTCACCGCGTTCATGCGGTCGGGTCGGTTCAGCGTGATGTACCCGACGCCCTCCGCGATCGCGTGCTGCACGACGCTCACCGGCACCTCCCTCGGACTATTTTCTAATCTAGGTTAAACTACTAACCGGATCGTCACAAGCGACGAAGCACAGTGGGGAGTCCGTATGGATCTCGGTTTGACGGATGCGCGGGTCGTCGTCACCGGCGGCGGTTCCAACATCGGGCGCGGCATCGTGCACGTGTTCGCCGCTGAAGGCGCACGCATTGTGATCAACGACATCGATGAGCCGCAGGCGGAGAAGGTGCGGGCCGAAGCGACCGAGTTGGGCGCCGCCGACGTCAATGTGGTTGTCGCCGACCTGACGAAACCCGAAGCCGCCGAGGCCGTCGTCGACGCCGCGCAGGTCGCATGGGGTGGCGTGGATGTTCTGGTGAACAATGCCGGCTGGAGCGTGCCCGGAT
>JAVXWV010000304.1:0-8013 GCA_032230775.1 Mycobacterium sp.
ACCGATGCGATCTGGTCACAGATATCGATCGCGATGATGTTCGCGCCATCGGATGCCAACCGGACCGCCTCGGCACGGCCCTGACCGCGGGCCGCGCCGGTGATGAACGCAACCTTGCCTGCGAGCGCTCCCATAGGTGCCTTCGCTTCCTCGCGCGAGCGCTCGTCAGGGACGCAATTGGCCCTTAGCAGGGTCGCCCGCGACGACAGGTGTCAGCATCTTGATGTCTGGTGCGCCGTCGAGATGCTCGCCGAGAGTTCCGAACAGCGCCCCCACCGCGGGCGCGGTGCTGTGCGTCTTGAGTGCGTCGGCGTCGGCCCACTGCTCGACGAAAACGAAGGTGCCGTCGGCCTCGTGCAGCGAGTAGAGGTCGCAACCGGGCTCGGAGTGCACCGCCTCGATGGCCTGCTTACACGCCTCGCGCACGGCGTCCACCGACTCGGGCTTGGCTTTCATGGTTGCGACAACGGTGACGGGCATGGCGGTCGACTCCTCGCTGAGTTCGTGCTGGACGATTAGCCAGCCTACCTAGGAGCTTTCCGCATCGGTCAGCCCATGTCGACCCAAATGGTCAGTCCCGCCGCCACAACCGCGAACACCCCGAGAAGGACGGTGTCGACCGCGCCTAATCGCGTCTCTTCGGTCCGGCCAATGCGCATCTCGCGGGCGATCAGGAACAACGGAAACGCCACGCTGATCGCGATCGCGAATCCTCCCAAGATGTAGAGCCACACGTACTTCACGCCGTGCTTGCGAGCCTCGACAACCATGAGGATCCCGGCAGCGAGGAAGAACAGCACAATGTCGACCGTCAGCGACCGCGATGCGGGCGTCACCTTGGAGTCGTTTATGAAGTCGACCAGGAATCTGCCGGGGTTGTCGAAGTACGCGGCGTTCTGGCTCCACGTTGCTATAAGCGCAGCGAGCGAGATGACGGCATACACGGCGCAGAGGGCCTTGCTGGCGGTCGGAAGTGCGGCGGCAGGCGGTGGTGTGGTGGTTTGGGCCATTTCGGCACGGTAGGACGTAGTTCGGGCGAATTGAGACGTATCTGTGACCCGTGTGGCAGATGGTGAATATGGGGCTTGTGCGACTAGGCTTGTCGACATGCCTAGTAAGACCGCTGCCCGGTCCGGCGCCCGTTCGAGCAGGTCAAAGGCCAGCTCGCGGGGTGGGTCCCGTTCGGCGCCCCGCCGCAAGCCTGCTGCCCGCCGTAACCCCTCGGCCATCTCGTCCGCTGGGGCGACGGTCGGGCGCGGCATGCGCGCCGGCTGGTTGATGGTGGCCAAGGGGGCCGGATCCACCGCCCGCTCGGTCGGCCGGGCGCGCGACCTAGAGCCCGGCCACCGCCGCGACGGCATCGCACTGGCGCTGCTTGGGATCGCCGTGGTGATCGCCGCCAGCTCTTGGTTCGACGCCGCGCGTCCCGTCGGACAGTGGATTGATACCTTCCTTCGGACGCTGATCGGTTCGGCCGTCGTTCTCGTTCCGATCGCGCTCATCGGTGTCGCCGTGGTGCTGATGCGCACCGAACCCGACCCCGAAGCGCGGCCGCGGTTGATTCTCGGCACCGCGATGATCACCCTGCCCACACTCGGACTGTGGCATCTGTGGGCGGGCTCGCCGATGGGCCCGGTCGCACGGCAACACGCCGCGGGATTCGTCGGCTTCGCTATCGGCGGGCCGCTGTCCGACGGTCTCACTCAGTGGATCGCCGCGCCGTTGCTGTTTATCGGCGCGCTCTTCGGCCTGCTGCTTGTGACCGGAACGACGATCCGCGAGGTGCCGACGACCGTGCAGAGATTGTTCTCCGCGCGCGCATTCCGCGGTGACGACTACGACGACGAGTACGACGAGTACGACGAGCCAGAGCGTTACACCGAGAAACGCGAGGACTTCTCCGACGGCTACTACGACGACCCGTCGGCCTACAACGATGACGAGGCGCAGGCGTGGCCGACCGGAACGCCGATGGAGAACTATCCGATCGTCGACGACGCGCCGACGGTTCCTGAGCCGGCCGCGCGCACGCGCAAGAAGAAGCCGGCGAAGAAGGAGACGCTGTCATTGGACCGGGTCGTTGACGGCCCGTACATACTGCCGTCGCTGGAGTTGCTGAAGGCAGGAGATCCGCCGAAGCGGCGCACGGCGGCCAATGACCGTATGGCCGAATCGATTACCGAGGTCCTGCAGCAGTTCAAGGTCGACGCGAAGGTGACCGGCTGCACCCGCGGACCGACCGTCACCCGCTACGAAGTGGAACTCGGCCCTGGCGTCAAGGTCGAGAAAATCACGCAGCTGCAGAAGAACATCGCCTATGCGGTGGCCACCGAAAGCGTGCGGATGCTCGCGCCGATTCCAGGGAAATCCGCCGTCGGCATCGAGGTGCCCAACGTCGACCGGGAGATGGTGCGCCTTGCCGATGTGCTCACCGATCCGTCCACCCGCGCCGACCATCATCCGCTGGTGATCGCGCTGGGCAAAGACATTGAGGGCGAGTACATCTCGTGGAATCTCGCGAAGATGCCGCACCTGTTGGTGGCGGGCTCCACCGGCTCGGGCAAGTCAAGCTTCATCAACTCGATGCTGATCTCACTGCTGGCCAGGGCCACCCCTGAGGAGGTCAGGATGATCCTGATCGACCCCAAGATGGTGGAACTCACGCCGTACGAAGGCATTCCGCATCTGATCACGCCGATCGTCACCAATCCGAAGAAAGCCGCCGCAGCACTGGCCTGGCTGGTGGAGGAGATGGAACAGCGCTACCAGGACATGCAGGCGTCCCGGGTCAGGCATATCGACGACTTCAACAAAAAGGTGAAGTCGGGGGAGATCACCGCACCGCTGGGCAGCCAGCGCGAGTACCGCCCGTATCCCTATGTGGTGGCGATCGTTGACGAGCTGGCCGACCTGATGATGACCGCTCCGCGCGACGTCGAGGACGCGGTCGTTCGGATCACTCAAAAGGCACGCGCCGCAGGCATCCACCTGGTGCTTGCCACGCAGCGGCCGTCGGTCGACGTCGTCACCGGCCTGATCAAGACGAACGTGCCGTCCCGGCTGGCATTCGCCACTTCGTCGCTCACCGACAGCCGCGTGATCCTGGATCAGCAGGGCGCCGAGAAGCTGATCGGCATGGGGGATGGGCTGTTCATCCCGATGGGCGCGAACAAGGCGCTGCGGCTACAGGGCGCGTACATCACCGATGACGAGATTCACGCCGTCGTGCAGGCCTGCAAGGACCAGGCGGAGCCCGAGTACACCGAGGGCGTCACTGCCGCCAAGACGAGCAGCGAGCGCACCGACGTCGACCCGGACATCGGCGACGATATGGACGTCTTCCTGCAGGCCGTCGAGCTGGTGGTGTCCAGTCAGTTCGGCTCGACGTCGATGCTGCAGCGCAAACTGCGGGTGGGCTTCGCCAAGGCGGGCCGGTTGATGGACCTGATGGAGACCCGCAGCATCGTGGGCCCCAGCGAGGGCTCCAAGGCCCGCGAAGTGCTGGTCAAGCCCGACGGGCTGGCTGGGACGCTGGCGTTGATCCGCGGCGGCTCCGACGCCAACGGCAGCGACGAACTCGACTAGATCCCGACGCCGACGCCGCCTTCGAGGCCGACCCTGACATCCCCCGGCGGCGGGAGCAGCGGCGGCACGACCGGGCCGACACACTGATCGTTGATCATGGCGGTGCAGAGTCCTCCAGGCGTGCAGTCGGCCGTCACGATCGGGCCGTCGTCGCATTGCGGTGGGTCGGCCTGTGCCGGTGCCGACGCGATGAGAGCCGCGGCACCACAAGCCGCAGCGGACGCCAACGCGACCGTCCGATGGATCACGCCTACAACGCTACGCCTCAGAGCGTCAACAGCATTCGGGTATTGCCCAGGATGTTCGGCTTGACGTAGGACAGGTCGAGGAACTCCGCGACACCGGTGTCGTAGGAGCGGCACATCTCCTCGTACACCTCCGCGGTCACCGGCGTGCCTTCGATCTCCTTGAACCCGTGACGCGAGAAGAACTCGACTTCGAAGGTGAGCACGAATATCCGCTCCAGGTGTAATTCCCTGGCCACATCGAGCAATCGGTCCACGACCGCGTGTCCGACCCCTTGGCCCCTGACCTTCGGGTGCACGGCTACGGTGCGCACCTCGCCGAGGTCCGACCACAGGACGTGGAGCGCGCCGCAACCGATCAGTTCACCGTCGAGTTCGGCGACCCAGAACTCCTGGACCGCCTCGTACAGCGTCACCAGGTTCTTCTCCAGCAAGATCTTGCCGGAGTAGATGTCGACGAGCGCCTTGAGCGCCGGAACATCGGACGTGCGGGTACGCCGGATGACAAGCCGCTCGGGCACCGACGAGCCCTCGGGCGAGGAGTCATCGGACTCAGTGCTCACAGGTGGAGAGTATCGGCTTGGATATCTAGGGCTGCCAACCGGATATCCTGTTGCGGTGTCGGGCCAACCCCATATCGAACCGGTGGTTCCGCGCGCCCGTGTTGCGAATATCGCAAACGTGCTCACCGGCGTGCGTCTGGTGTTGGTTCCTGTCTTCCTGGTCGTGCTGTTCGTCGGCGATGGCCATGAAACATTTTGGCGGATAGCCGCATTCATCGTCTTCGCGGTTGCTGTGATCACGGACCGGTTCGACGGCGCGCTGGCCCGCAGCTACGGCATGGTGACCGAGTTCGGCACCATGGCCGATCCGATCGCGGACAAGGCGCTCATCGGCGCGGCGCTGATCGGGTTGTCGATACTGGGCGATCTGCCATGGTGGCTGACCGCGGTCATCATGGTGCGCGAGATCGGCGTCACCGTGCTGCGATTCGTGGTGTTGCGCCACGGTGTCATCCCGGCCAGCCGCGGAGGCAAGCTGAAGACCCTCGTCCAAGCCGTCGCGATCGGCCTGTTCGTGTTGCCGCTGACGGGGCCGTGGCTGTCCGGCGCATGGGTGGTGATGTGGGCCGCCGTGGTGCTCACGGTGATCACCGGCGTGGACTACGTCGTCTCGGCGGTCAGGGATTCGCGTGGACGACCCGCTGGTCACTGACGACGCCCGGGCGCTGGTCGCGGACCTGACGGTGCGCAGGCAGAGTGTCGCGACCGCGGAGTCACTGACGGCGGGCCTGCTGGCCGCTACCCTGGCCGGAGTGGCAGGCGCCAGCGTGGTGCTGCGCGGCGGCCTGGTCACCTATATCGAGGACACCAAGATCGGGCTGGCAGGGGTGGCGCCACAGCTGCTCGACGCGGTCGGTCCCGTTGCCGCTCCCACGGCGCGCGCCATGGCCGTCGGCGCCAGACAGCGCTGCGCCGCGACCTGGGGCGTCGGGTTGACCGGGGTGGCCGGTCCCGAGCCGCACGGCGGCCATCCTGTGGGGACGGTGTTTCTGGGACTGGCCGGCCCCGTTGACACCGAGGTCGTCGAGCTGGCGCTGTCGGGTTCACGCTGGGACATCCGGATTGCGGCGGTGCACGAGGCCATCGCAAGGCTGAAGACGCTCGTCGAACGACAGTGATCTGGGCCATCCGGGAACCATCCCGGCGCCGCGCAGCGTTGCCCTAGTAATCAACGCCCAATCAGGGAGGAGAGCATGATGACGGCATTGCTGCGCGAGGTGATCGGCGACGTGCTGCGTCGTGCCCGCACCGAGCAGGGCCGCACCCTGCGTGAGGTGTCCGATTCCGCCCGGGTCAGCCTCGGCTACCTGTCGGAGGTGGAGCGTGGCCGCAAGGAGGCCTCGAGCGAGCTGCTGAGCGCCATCTGCGGCGCCCTGGACTTCCCGTTGTCCCGAGTGCTCTCCGATGCAGGCGACGAGATGGCGCGCCAGGAAATCGCGGAGTTCGCCCCAGCGGGCGCGTCCAACATCGATGTCACCACCAAGGTCGTCATTCCGCAGGTCGTCTCGATGGCGGTGGCCTGAGTCGGTTCTGGGTGTGGTGATCGCCGCTGACCCGATAGATTGGGCAACACGGTAAGTCCAGACGTGCAGAACAAAGACACAGACACGAAGGCGGAGTGAACTCATGGCCAATCCGTTCGTCAAGGCGTGGCGCTACCTGATGGCGCTGTTCAGCTCGAAGGTGGACGAGTACGCCGATCCGAAGGTGCAGATCCAGCAGGCCATCGAGGATGCCCAGCGGCAGCACCAGGGGTTGACGCAGCAGGCGGCCCAGGTGATCGGCAATCAGCGCCAGCTGGAGATGCGGCTGAACCGGCAGCTGGCGGACATCGAGAAGCTGCAGGTCAACGTCCGGCAGGCGCTTACCCTGGCCGACCAGTCCGTCGGCGCAGGCGACGCCGCCAAGGCAACCGAGTACAACAACGCCGCTGAGGCGTTCGCCGCACAACTGGTGACCGCCGAGCAAAGCGTCGAGGACCTCAAGGCTCTGCATGATCAGGCGCTGCAGGCCGCCGGACAGGCCAAGAAGGCCGTCGAGCAGAACGCGATGATGTTGCAGCAGAAGATCGCCGAGCGGACCAAGCTGCTCAGCCAGCTCGAGCAGGCCAAGATGCAGGAGCAGGTGAGCGCGTCGCTGCAGTCGATGAGCGAGCTGGCAGCCCCGGGCAACACCCCGAGCCTCGACGAGGTCCGCCAGAAGATCGAACGCCGCTACGCCAACGCGATGGGCTCCGCTGAGCTCGCCCAGAATTCGGTGCAGGGCCGCATGATGGAGGTGCAGCAGGCCAGCGTGCAGATGGCAGGGCATTCCCGGCTGGAGCAGATCCGTGCGTCGATGCAGGGTAACCAGCTGCCCACCGGCGGCACCGCCGCCGCCGCCCCGGCCGCACCGGCGACCAACCAGCAGCCGGCACCGGAAAACCCGCTGTCGCAATAGCTTTCGCGAAATATGGCAATGAATTCACGAGCGGGTCGACCAGAGGCGTGGCGCTCGCTGGTGCAGCGTGGAGTGGACACCGCCGCGGAGTGGTCAGACGTGGTGGCCGAAAAGCTCAATGCGGCAGCGGATCCGCGTGCCAAGTTGATGCGCAAACGGCGGTGGGCGCTGCGGCTCGGGCTGTTCTTCACCGTCTCATCGTTGTTCTGGGTGGGAGTGACGGCACTGCTGGCATCGTGGAGCACGCCGGCATGGGCGTTGTTCATCCCTGCACCGATCGCGGTCGGTGCGGCGTTCCTGGCGACGTTGTCGTTCCTGCGCTACCGCTGGCTTCGTGGTGAGCCGCTGCCGCCGCAGCGATCACGCGCCGCGCGGCGGCTGCCGCCATGGGGGTCTGCGGCCCGGCAGCCGATGGCCGCCCTTGCCGCCTCCGAGCGGGGGTTGTTCTCGCTGCTCGGAGTGATGGAGCGCGGCCGGATGCTGCCCGCCGACGAGCTTCGTGAGCTGACCGCGGCGGCCAACCAGACCGCCGCCACCATGGCGGCAACCGCCAACGAGGTGATGTCGATGGAGCGGGCGATCAGTTCGGCACCACAGTCGCGGTCTCATCTGACGCCGACGATCACGGCGTTCACCACGCAGCTCGACCACGGTGCCCGTCAGTACAACGAGATGGTCACCGCCGCAGCACAATTGGTGTCGGCGGCCAACGCCGGCTCGATGTCGAGCTCGCCGATGTCGCAGCAGCGCTACCGCGATGAGCTGGTCAGCGCTACCGACCGGCTGATGGGCTGGGCGCAGGCGTTCGACGAACTCGGCCACCTGCGCAGGGCTTAGACGTCGTGCGAGCCGGACGGTCCTGACCGCGGACCGTACTTCTCGATGTACGCCTGGTGAATATGGGCATTCTTCTCGCGTGACAGTTCGTCGACAAGGTTGGGGTCGAGGCCGTGCTGACGGAGCCGGTGCCGACGCCAGACCTTGTTGAGCGCGTGCGAGAAGAGCACGAACGGGATGAAGATCGGCAACGTCGTGCTCAAGTGCAGGTAGAGGGACATCGGGATGAACCAGAACGGCGACAGCACCAGCAGGGCCGGAATCGCGGCGCGAACCATCGTGCGGATGGTCGCGCCCTTACCGGCAAGGTCGTTGCTTACCCAGTTCCGCATCGAATCGGGCAG